>NZ_LGCW01000296.1:0-48196 GCF_001279365.1 Streptomyces sp. NRRL F-5755
GGCGCGGGGGGGGGGGGTGGGGGGGGGGGATCCGGGGGCCAATGCGGCGCGGCCGGTTGGGGTTGGTGGTTCGGCGGGTCACGTCCCCGGGGGGGGGGGGGGGGGGGGGAGAGGCGGGAGACGGGGACGTGCTGCGGACCATGTCCTGACCTTATGCGCACGAGGGGCCCGCCCGTCCCGGGAGCCGCTGCCGGGGCGGCCGGCCCCGCCGCCCAAGGTCACACTTTGGCAAAGTGGCGGGAGAGCGGGCTCACAGGGAAATGGATGCCCCGGTTCCGTTGTTACGGGCTTCGGAGGCGCCGCACGCCCCGGCCAAGGCCGTACCGGCTAGGAGGTAGCCCGCAATGAGCCAATACGTGTCCAGGCTCCGCAGCCGTTCCCACGGTCCGTTCCCGGGCCGCTCCGGGCTGCGCCTGCCGGGCGCGGCCCGCCGCCCGCGCCGGGTCGCCATGCTGAGCGTGCACACCTCCCCGCTGCACCAGCCGGGCACCGGCGACGCCGGCGGCATGAACGTCTACATCGTCGAGCTGGCCAGGAAACTCGCCTCCCTCAACATCGAGGTCGAGATCTTCACCCGCGCCACGACCGGCACGCTCCCGCCCGCCGTCGAGCTGGCCCCCGGCGTCCTCGTACGGCACGTGGACGCCGGCCCGTACGAGGGCCTGGCCAAGGAAGAGCTGCCGGCCCAGCTCTGCGCCTTCACACACGGCGTGATGCAGGCGTGGGCGGGCCACCGCCCCGGCTACTACGACCTGGTGCACTCCCACTACTGGCTCTCCGGCCACGTCGGCTGGCTCGCCGCCGAGCGCTGGGGCGTCCCGCTCGTCCACGCCATGCACACCATGGCCAAGGTCAAGAACGCCGCGCTGGCCGCGGGCGACACCCCCGAACCCGCCGCGCGCGTCATCGGCGAGACCCAGATCGTGCGCGCCGCCGACCGGCTGATCGCCAACACGGACGAGGAAGCCGGCGAGCTGATCCGCCACTACGAGGCCGAGCGGAGCAAGGTCGCCGTGGTGCATCCGGGGGTGAACCTGGACCGGTTTCGGCCCGCGGACGAGGCCGCCCCCGGCGAAGCCGCCTCCGTCATTTCCGACGCTTTCGACACCTCCGGCTCCCGCGCCGCCGCCCGCGCCCGCCTCGGCCTGCCGCAGGACGCCCTGATCCCGCTCTTCGCCGGCCGCATCCAGCCGCTGAAGGCCCCCGACATCCTGCTGCGCGCCGTCGCCGTCCTGCTCGACGAGGAACCGTCCCTGCGGTCGCGCCTGGTCGTCCCCGTGGTCGGCGGCCCCAGCGGCAGCGGCCTGGCCAAGCCCGAGGGCCTGCAGAAGCTGGCCGCCCGCCTCGGCATCGCCGACGTCGTACGCTTCCGCCCGCCGGTCGGACAGGAACAGCTCGCCGACTGGTACCGCGCCGCGTCCGTGCTGGTCATGCCGTCCTACAGCGAATCGTTCGGCCTGGTCGCCATCGAGGCCCAGGCGTGCGGCACCCCCGTGATCGCCGCCGCCGTCGGCGGCCTCCCGGTGGCCGTACGCGACGGCGTCAGCGGCTTGCTGATATCCGGCCACGACCCGGCCGACTACGCCCGCGCCCTCGGCCGCTTCGCCCGCGACACCTCCCTGGCCGGCCGGATGGGCGGGGCCGCCGCCCGGCACGCCCGGTCCTTCGGCTGGGACACCGCCGCCGCCGCGACCGCCGAGGTGTACACCGCCGCGATGCAGGAACGGCGCCGTCACCTACGATCACCCCATGGCTGACGACACGGCACGACAGGTGATCGAGACGGCTCTCGACGACGCCGGCCTGACGTGGGAATCGCCCACCGACGGCACGTACGTGGTGACCCTGCCCGGCACCCGCAAACTCTCCACGACCTGTTCCCTGATCGTCGGCAAGCACTCCCTGTCGGTCAACGCCTTCGTCGTCCGCCGCCCGGACGAGAACCACGAGGCCGTGCACCGCTGGCTCCTGGAACGCAATACCCGCCTGTACGGCGTGAGTTACGCGATCGACAAGCTCGGCGACATCTACCTCGTCGGCAAGCTCCCCCTCACGGCCGTCACCCCGGACGAACTCGACCGCATCCTCGGCACGGTCCTGGAGAACGCCGACGGCAGCTTCAACACCCTCCTGGAGATGGGCTTCGCGTCCGCCATCCGCAAGGAGTACGAGTGGCGGGTGGCGCGCGGGGAGTCGACGCGGAATCTGGAGGCGTTCAGCCATCTGACGCGCGCGTCGGACTGAGGGCGGCTGCGTCTCTCCCCCCGTTACCCCCGTACTACCTCACCGTACGAACCGGATCTCCGGATACCGGGCCGACGGTCCGTCCAGCAACTTCCCGTCCCGCCCCCTGAGCCACCGGTCGAAGAACGCCGTCACATACGCCCGCTGCACGGCCACCGAGCGGTCCGGCGCGACCGTACCCACCAGCTTCTCGACGGTCTTCCGCGACAGCCCGCCCTCCCCGGCCAGCTGCGGCACCAGCGACTGCGCGTCCGTGAAGCTCGCGTGCGCGGCGCCGGTCAGGGTGAGGTCCCGGTGCCACCCCGAACTGTGCTCCCACACTGCCTTCCAGGACGCGACCGTGTGGTGGTCGTCGCCCTCCTTGCCCATCAGGAGCAGCGGGCGGTCCAGCCCGTCCGTACCGACCGTGGACGGATGGGCGGGATCGTCATCGCGCTGCGTATAGCCCATCACTCCGTCCATGTTCACCGCCGCCTTGATCCGGCGGTCGTCGTGCATGGCCTGCGCCGCCGTGAACCCACCACCGGACTGCCCGAACATCCCCACCGACCGCAGATCCAGCGCACCTCGCAGGGAGCGCGGCAGCGCCGACCGGCCCAGCTCGTCCAGGACGAAACGCGTGTCGGCCACCCGCACGGCCGTCAGCTTCTTCAGCAACTCGGTGACCTGCGCGGGCGTCTTCGCCTTCCCGGCCTCCTCCGGCATACGGGTACGCGCCACCCGCCCGTCCGGAAACTGCACCCCGGGCGCTTCGTACGTGTGATCAACGCTGACGACGACGTACCCGCGGGAGGCCAGCTCGTCGGCGAGCGTGCTGCCCAGCGAGCGCGGATCCGCCGCTCCGGGCGAGTAGATCACCACCGGGAATCCCCGCCCGGAGTGCCGCGCGACCGGCGCGTCGAGGTGCGCGTGCGTAAGGGTGGCGCCCCAGTCGGCCAGGCCCTTCGGAACGTCCTTCGAGAAGTTGCTCCAGTCCTCGAACGCGGCGGCCTCGCCCGGCAGCATCTGAGGCGCGCGCGGATACCCGCCGGCCGCACGGGCCGGATAGCGGACGCTCACCATCAATTCCCGGTACGGGCGCGCCGCCACCCAGGGGTCGCGACGGGCTGTGTCCACCAAGTGGAGCGAGGACACGCCCACTTGGTACGGGCCGGTCGGAGCGGGGAGCGCCATCCGGACCGGTGCCGCGCTGTGCGGGGCGGCCTTCGCCGTGTTCGCTGTGCTTGCCGTGCCCGTCGTGCTCCCTGGCGCCGGGGAAGCGAGGGCGAGGGCCGCCACGGCGGCCAGCCCCGTCATCACACAGCCACGCCGCGTAAAGGTCGTCATTCAGGATCTCCCCGTTCCGGTGTTCTGTCGTTCCGGTGGTCCGTCCGGGGCGTCCGCCGCCCCCCGCGACCAGCCTTCCGAACCCGTACGCGCGGCGCGATCGTGCCAGCACCCGTATCGGTGCCCGTACCCCCACGACCCGGTGCCCGGCCCCCGCTCGAAGATCAACCTCGCGCCCCGTACGCGGCCACCTCCGCCGACCGTGGGCCGCGGCGATTCCCTGGCCGAAAGTGGATTACGCTCGAAGGCATGGCCGACGCACCGTACAAGCTGATCCTCCTTCGCCACGGCGAGAGCGAGTGGAACGCGAAGAACCTGTTCACCGGCTGGGTGGACGTCAATCTGAACGAGAAGGGCGAGAAGGAGGCGGTCCGCGGCGGTGAGCTGCTCAAGGACGCCGGCCTGCTCCCCGACGTCGTGCACACCTCCGTCCAGAAGCGCGCCATCCGCACCGCGCAGCTGGCCCTGGAGGCCGCCGACCGCCACTGGATCCCGGTCCACCGCAGCTGGCGCCTGAACGAGCGCCACTACGGTGCGCTCCAGGGCAAGGACAAGGCGCAGACCCTGGCCGAGTTCGGCGAGGAGCAGTTCATGCTCTGGCGCCGCTCGTACGACACGCCGCCGCCCCCGCTGGCCGACGACGCCGAGTTCTCCCAGATCGACGACCCGCGCTACGCGATCATCCCCAGCGAGCTGCGCCCGCGCACCGAGTGCCTCAAGGACGTCGTCGTCCGCATGCTCCCGTACTGGTACGACAGCATCGTCCCGGACCTGGCCACCGGCCGCACCGTCCTGGTCGCCGCCCACGGCAACTCGCTCCGCGCCCTGGTCAAGCACCTCGACGGCATCTCCGACGCGGACATCGCCGGCCTGAACATCCCCACCGGCATCCCGCTCTCCTACGAGCTCGACGCCGACTTCCACCCGGTCACCCCGGGCGGCACCTACCTCGACCCGGAGGCCGCCAAGGCCGCGATCGAGGCGGTCAAGAACCAGGGCAAGAAGAAGTAAGCAACGCGATCGCGATCACGGCCTCTCACCTGCACGTTTGGTGCGGTGAGGGGCCTTGGTCCTTTCCGGGCCGCCCACGGGCCGCAACCTGCCGCCGCATGTCCCTCCGCCTGGCGTGCCCCACCCACCTCGATCGGGAACATGACGGAGCCCAACCAGCCATTGTAAAGAAAACACTAAATAATCCACGGGACGATCCACGTCGTTGGCGATTCAACCGATGACGACGACGGGAGTGCCGAGATGTGCGGAATCTCCGGCTGGCTCGCGTTCGACCACGACCTGACCAAAGAGCAGGCGACGGTGGACGCGATGACCGGGACCATGGCCTACCGGGGCCCCGACGCCGGGGGCACCTGGGTGGACCGGCACGTGGCACTCGGCCACCGCCGCCTGGCGGTGATCGACATCGCGGGCGGCACGCAGCCGATGCGTGTCGACACCCCCAACGGCCCGGTGGCCATCACCTACAGCGGCGAGGTGTACAACTTCACCGAGCTGCGCGAGGAACTGCGTCGTCACGGCCACCGCTTCCGGACGGCCAGTGACACCGAGGTCGTGCTGCGCGGATACCTGCAGTGGGGCGAGGCACTGGCCGACCGGCTCAACGGCATGTACGCCTTCGCGGTCTGGGACTCCCGGAACGAGAAGCTGGTCATGATCCGCGACCGGATGGGCATCAAGCCCTTCTACTTCCACCCCACCGCCGACGGCGTGCTGTTCGGCTCGGAGCCCAAGGCCATCCTGGCCCACCCGATGTTCAAGCGGGTGATCGAGGCCGACGGCCTGTTCGAGCTGCTGAGCGTGTGCAAGACGCCGGGACACGCGATCTGGTCCGGTATGCGCGAGGTCCGGCCGGGCAGCCTCGTGGTGGTCGACCGCGCCGGTCTGCGCGAGCGGACGTACTGGAAGCTGGCGACCCAGGAGCACACCGACGACCGGGACACCACGGTCGCCAAGATCCGTGAGCTGCTCGAAGACATCGTGCGGCGCCAGCTCGTCGCGGACGTGCCGCAGTGCGTGCTGCTCTCGGGCGGACTGGACTCCAGCTCGATCACGGCGCTGTCCGCGCGGGAACTGGCCGCGCACGGCGAGAAGGTGCGCAGCTTCTCCGTCGACTTCGTCGGGCTGGCCGACAACTTCCGGCCCGACAGCATGCGGGCCACCCCGGACTCGCCGTTCGTGCACGACGTGGCCGACCACGTCGGCTCGCTGCACGAGGACATCGTGCTGCCCCACACCGCGCTCACCGATCCCGACGCGCGCAGGGCGGTCCTGGCCGCCAAGGATTTCCCCAGCGGCCTCGCCGACGTGGACGTATCGCTGTACATGCTGTTCAAGGCGATCCGCGAACACTCCACGGTCGCCCTCTCCGGGGAGACGGCGGACGAGCTCTTCGGCGGCTACCCGTGGTTCCAGGACCCGGTGGCGCAGCGCGCCGGCATCTTCCCGTGGATGGTCCCCGTACTGTCCGAGTGGTCCAAGGCGAACGCGCTGGGGCTGCTCAACCCGGACCTGGTCGCCATGAGTGACCTGGGGGCGTACGTCAAGGACCGGTACAGCGAGGCGGTTGCCGGCGTCGAGCTGCTGCCCGGGGAGGACGAACAAGAACGCCGCATGCGCGTCATGTCCCATTTGCACCTCACCCGGTTCCTCCAGGTGCTGCTCGACCGCAAGGACCGGATCAGCATGGCGGTCGGCCTGGAGGTCCGGGTGCCGTACTGCGACCACCGGCTGGTGGAGTACGTCTACAACACCCCGTGGGCGATGAAGAGCTTCGACGGCCGGGAGAAGAGCCTGCTCCGCGCAGCCGCCGGCGACCTGCTCCCGCGATCGGTGGTGGAGCGCCTGAAGAGCCCCTACCCGTCCACCCAGGACCCGGGCTACGCGGCCGGCCTCCAGCAGATGGCCAGGCAACTGCTCTCCGAGCCGGGCCACCCGATCTTCCAGATCGTGAACCGCGCATCGATCGACACCATGGTGAAACTGGACCCGGTGAAGATGCCGGACGCCATCCGCGAGCAGCTCGACCGGATGATCGACATCGCAACCTGGCTGGACCTGTATCAACCGGAGATCCGGATGGCCTGACCGGTTGGTGTCAGGGTCGATGGCGGGCCCTGAACCGGGCCCGAGCCTCCTGTCTGCGGTTTCCCCGCCGACAGGGGGCTCCGCCGTTCCGGGGACCGCCGGGGCGTCCGGCGCTGTGCGTGTCGTGCTCTTTCGTGGCCGGATCGCTGCCCTGTACCGGTACGCGGACCGGCCGAAACCGCTCGACCGGGCTCGGCTGCCGTCGGACGCTTCGCCGACGCGCCGTCGGCTGCTCCGGGCACACGGACCGCAGCAGCCCCAGGAGTCGCTGTTCGACCTGGACGATGACCTGACGACGGAGGAGTACCTGAAGCTGCACGAAGTGTTCGAGGAGCTGGGGCGCGCACGAAGCTCGTCTGCATCTTCTTCACAGCCGATGTGAAGAGTGGCATCCACGTCATCCACTGGGGAGAAGCCCACCTCGAACTCGACCGCACCTTCACCTGGCTGCACAGTGAGGAGCTTCCTGTCACCGGTCCGCCCGCCGGGTGACCGCGGGCAAGGGCCCCGGTCGGCGGTGTGCCGAGCGGGGCCCGTCCCTCCCGCCGCAGGTGTCCCCCAAACACCCGCCGGAACGTTTGGGCCGGACTGCGGGCGGGAGCCGGCCGCAGCGGCGGTCCTGAATCAGCCGCAGCTGCCGCCGCACTGGCACGGGCCGCCGGACTGGCAGCCGCAGGAGCAGCCGGGGCCGCAGCCGCAGTTGGAGAGTCGGGGTTCGGGGGTGGAGGTGCGCGGCATGGGGTGCCTCCTTGGGAAGAGGGGCATTGGTTGTCGTCCTCTTCCATTGGAGGCCCGCTCGATGAGGCGCATCAACGGCGCGCGGTGGCACGGCGCGCCGTCGAACGGGCCCTGGACGGAGCCGGGCGCCGCTACGCGCCCTCCACCGGTGCCGGCGCGGCGATCTCGTCCGCGTGCTCGCCGGTGACCAGGTAGACGACGCGCTTGGCGACCGACACCGCGTGGTCGGCGAACCGCTCGTAGTAGCGGCCGAGCAGCGTCACGTCCACGGCGGTCTCGATGCCGTGCTTCCAGCGGTCGTCCATCAGGTGCTGGAAGAGGGTGCGGTGGAGGAGGTCCATCGCGTCGTCGTCCTGTTCCAGCTGGAGCGCCAGATCGACGTCCTTGGTGATGATGACCTCGCCGGCCTTGGCCATCAGGCGCTGGGCGAGCTGGCCCATCTCCAGGATCGTGGCGTGCAGATCCCGCGGTACGGCGCGCTCGGGGAACCGCAGCCGGGCGAGCTTGGCCACGTGCTGGGCCAGGTCGCCGGAGCGTTCCAGGTCGGCGCTCATCCGCAGGGAGGTGACGACTATCCGCAGGTCGGTGGCGACCGGCTGCTGGCGTGCCAGCAGGGCTATCGCGCGGGCCTCCAGGTCCCGCTGGAGATCGTCCACCTTCTCGTCGGCGGCGATGACGGCCTCGGCCAGCTTCAGGTCCGCGTCGAGTATCGCCGTGGTGGCGCGACCGATCGCGGAGCCGACGAGCCTGGCCATCTCGACGAGGCCTTCGCCGATCGAATCCAGCTCCTCGTGGTACGCGTCCCGCATCAGTGACCTTCTCTCGGTTCGGGGGTGCCGTGTCGCCCGGGATGGTGATCCGGTGTCCGGGGTGGTGTCGTGGGGGCCGGAATCCCCACGCTCCCACGTTCCGGGCCGAACGCGACCGGTTCTGCCACCCGGAATGAACCGGCGCCGACACCAAGGTGAACTCTGGGCGACGTATGTTCGAGCAGGCCCTCGAACGGCTGGGGAAGTGTCACAGCCGACGCATAACCTGGAGTCATGAACGTGGACGCGGCCGTCGCCGCAGTGGCAGCGATCGCCGGTTTGTGCACCGGCGTCTTCGCCATGCTGGCGTTCCGCTGGAGTGAGCGGGATCAGGCCAAGCCCACCCGTACCTCCCTGCACACCGACGCGGTGCTGCCGCCCGGTGTGGACACGGTCCTGTCCGTGCTGCGCTCCTCGGCCGTCGTCCTGGACGAGGCCGACGCCGTCGTCAAGGCCAGCTCCGCCGCGTACGCCCTCGGACTCGTACGCGGCGGCAAGCTGGCCGTCGAGCCGATGCTCCAGATGGCCCGCGAGACCCGCCGCGACGGCGAGATACGCCAGATCGAGCTGGACCTGCCGCGCCGGGGCACGGGCCGGGGCGGCGACGCCCTGGCGGTCTCCGCGCGGGTCGCGCCCCTCGGCTCGCGGCTGGTGCTGCTCCTGGTCGAGGACCTGACCGAGGCCCGGCGCATAGAAGCGGTACGCCGCGACTTCGTCGCCAACGTCAGCCATGAGCTCAAGACCCCGGTCGGCGCGCTGTCGCTGCTGTCCGAGGCGGTCATGGACGCGAGCGACGACCCGGAGGCCGTCGAGCGCTTCGCGGGCCGCATGCAGAACGAGGCCACGCGCCTGACCAACCTCGTACAGGAACTGATCGACCTCTCCCGGGTGCAGAACGACGATCCGCTGGAGGACGCCGAACCGGTGCGCGTGGACGAGCTGGTCGCCGAGGCGATCGACCGCTGCCGCCAGCAGGCCGGCAGCAAGCAGATCACCATGGCCGCCGCCGGCACCGCCGACCTGCACGTCTGGGGCAACCGCGGCCAGCTCGCCGCTGCTCTCGGCAACCTCGTCGAGAACGCCGTCAACTACTCACCGGCCCGTACCCGGGTCGGTATCGCGGGCCGCCGTGTCCAGGCGCACGGGGGCGACCTGATCGAGATCGCGGTGACCGACCAGGGCATCGGGATATCGGAGAAGGACCGGGACCGTATCTTCGAGCGGTTCTACCGCGTGGACCCGGCGCGCTCGCGCGCCACCGGCGGGACCGGTCTCGGCCTCGCCATCGTCAAACACGTGGCCGCCTCGCACGGCGGGGAGGTCACCGTATGGAGCGCTGAGGGACAGGGCTCCACCTTCACCCTGCGTCTCCCGGAGGCCGGCGCCGTGCGTGACCGTGCGCGTACCGCCTCCGACCCGTCGGCGGAGGGCCTCGACGACGAGGACCGCCCGTACGAGACCTTCAACGATCCGCTCCCTGCTCACCCTGCCCCGGAGGTCCTTCCGTGACCCGAGTGCTCGTCGTCGAGGACGAGGAATCGTTCAGTGACGCCCTGTCGTACATGCTCCGCAAGGAGGGCTTCGAGGTCGCCGTCGCGGCCACCGGCCCCGACGGCCTGGACGAGTTCGAGCGCAACGGCGCCGACCTGGTCCTGCTGGACCTGATGCTGCCGGGCCTGCCCGGCACCGAGGTCTGCCGCCAGCTGCGCGGCCGCTCCAACGTCCCGGTCATCATGGTGACCGCGAAGGACAGCGAGATCGACAAGGTGGTCGGTCTGGAAATAGGAGCCGACGACTACGTCACCAAGCCCTTCTCCACCCGGGAACTGGTCGCCCGGATCCGCGCGGTGCTGCGCCGCCGCGGTGAGCCGGAGGAGGTCACGCCGCAGGCCCTGGAGGCCGGGCCGGTACGGATGGACGTGGACCGCCACGTCGTCACGGTCTCCGGCGGGAAGGTGGACCTGCCCCTGAAGGAGTTCGACCTCCTGGAGATGCTGCTGCGCAACGCGGGCCGGGTGCTGACCCGTATGCAGCTGATCGACCGCGTCTGGGGCGCCGACTACGTGGGCGACACCAAGACGCTGGACGTGCACGTGAAGCGACTGCGCGCCAAGATCGAACCGGACCCGGGCGCGCCGCGGTACCTGGTCACGGTCCGCGGCCTGGGGTACAAGTTCGAGCCGTAAAAGGCGGTAAGAGGCAAGGGACGGCGGCTGGGCAGCGGGCCCGGCCGTCTTCAGGGCACCGCGGTTTCCCGTACCGGACCACGGGCCGTACCAAGGGCCCTACCAAGGACGCTACGCGAGCGCCGTGCGCCCCGGATCACCCGGGACCGCACGGCGCTCGCGGTCGTCCTGTGCGTGACGGCTGCGAGCCGGCACCGGCGCGTCAGCGGCCGTCGGCCTTGGCGGCCTTCCGGCCTCAGCGGCTCTCGGGCGACTGCGGCGTGCCGCTGCCGCCCGGCGTGGCGCTGCCGCTGGGCGAGCCGCTCGGCGTGGCCGCGCCCGAGGGGCTGCCGGACGGCGAGGCGGGGCTGCCGGACGGGCGGGCCGAGCCGGACGGCGACGGCAGCTCGCTCGGGCCGAAGTCCTTGAAGAAGCTCTTGGCCGGGACGACGAAGGCCCGCAGGGAGACCTTCCCGGCGTCGCTGAAGTCGAAGGTCACGGACTGCGCGTCGCCGTTCTTCACGGACTCGCGGCCGCTGGTCAGTACGGCGGAGGCGTTGTCCTTGCCGCCGATGACGATCGAGCCGCCGGCCGGGACCACGATAGGCCCGGAGCCCTTGGCGGGCGCCAGCTTGGCTTCCTTGTTCGTACCGTTGACCTTGATGGACTCCAGCGTCTGGTCCTTGCTGCCGTTGTTGAACACGGTCGCGGTCACCACGGCCGGGCCCTGGGCGTTCGGGTCGGGCTGGGTGACGACGGAGGCGTTCTGGATCTTGATGTCGCCGACGCTGGTCGCGGCGTTGTCCGGCTTGACCTGGAGCGTCTGGGCGTCGTTCCCGGCTCCGCACGCGGAGAGCGTGGCAATCGAGAGCGTGAGGACGGTGGCGGCGAGGACGCCGCGTCGAAGGCTGCGGCTCACGGCGGCGGCATCTCCTTGGACGAACTACGGCGGCCGAACTTCGAGCCCGGTCGCGGGGGCGGCTGGGCGGCCCGTGCGCGGCCGCCGTGTCGACGTCCGCGTAAAGCCGCCCTAAGGGTGTGTCAGCGCCGCTAGGTTACCGAGCCGCCCCCGGGCCGCCGCACCCGACCCGCCCCCAGGACGATCACACCCTCGTCACATCCCTCCACAGCACGCCACGGGCGCCCTCCGCCGTACGTCCGAATGCCGCGGACCGCCCGTCACCGGGGAAGTTCCCGGGCCGCTTCGTCTAAGACCCCGGCGGGCCCGTAGAAGAAACCCGAATATGAGGCAAGCGGCCGTTCGGGTGAAGCGTGACGGTTTCCCCGGAGGTAAATCGGCATTCGCAGGGAATGCGACGGCTTCCCGGAATTGATCACGTACGGCGTCCGGCGCGTGATGATCAATTCACGATTCGGCGGACACCCGCCTCCCGGAACCGAACGGAGTAGCGGAACTGCGACATCCGGATTCCGGCAAAACGGGACGTACGGGCGTCGTGCCGGGCCCCTTCCGGGGTGTGACGTACGTGTTTCAGGCCGCGCGCGAAGCGCCTCCGACCTGCGAATTCCTGCACCCGGAGGGCCGCCGAAGCACGTTCCGGCCGTTGTTGTCAAGCCCCGAGATATGCCCTGACCTGCGAAAACGCCATTCAGAACAGCCCGTTCCCGTGTTAGCATGGATAGCCACGGAAGGGGTACCTGTCACATGACGTTCAAGGTTGGCGACACCGTGGTCTATCCCCATCACGGGGCCGCGCTGATCGAGGCCATCGAAACTCGCCAGATCAAAGGCGTGGACAAGACCTACTTGGTGCTGAAGGTCGCCCAGGGCGATCTGACTGTTCGTGTACCAGCGGACAATGCGGAGTTCGTCGGCGTACGCGATGTGGTCGGCCAGGACGGGCTGGACCGGGTCTTCGAGGTGCTGCGCGCACCGTATGCCGAAGAGCCGACGAACTGGTCCCGTCGTTACAAGGCAAATCTGGAGAAGCTCGCTTCGGGTGACGTGATCAAGGTCGCCGAGGTGGTGCGTGACCTGTGGCGTCGTGAGCGGGAGCGCGGTCTGTCCGCCGGTGAGAAGCGGATGCTCGCCAAGGCCCGCCAGATTCTGGTGAGCGAACTCGCCCTCGCGGAGAACACCAACGAGGACAAGGCCGAGGCCCTGCTCGACGAGGTCCTCGCGTCCTGACGACGTAAGAATGCCGCGGTGCCCGAGTGGCGGCCGACTCCGGCTCGGAGCGGTCAGTTGCCGGGCGCTGCGGCATATCTGCCTGCACTGCGGGTCCGCACTACAGGAACCGCACGCGCGTCGCGCAGGCTGCGGGAAAGCGTGCGGAACCGTGCACTACCGAGAACCGTGCACTACCGAACTCTGTGATCGTTCCCCGTGGTGATCGCCCCCGTGTTCGTCCCGACAAGATCCGCCGTCTCGCCGGCTTATGGCGTGCCGGGCCCGGGCAGCTGTCCCGACCGGTCGTCACGGAAGGGTCCGGATCGGGGCGTCGCGCCCGGCACACTGCGGCCATACCCATGTCGGCTCAGGAAACAAACCTGTCTGCGCTAATTCCGGGGTCTCCCCGGGCTTCGGAGCAACCGATGTCAGACCTATCCCCAGATTCCGCCGGTCACACCGGCGCGCCCCGGCTCCGTACGGCCGCGGTGATCCCCGCCGCCGGACGCGGCGTACGGCTGGGTCCGGGCGCCCCCAAGGCGCTCCGGGCGCTGGGCGGCACACCCATGCTCGTGCACGCCGTACGCGCGATGGCCGCCTCCCGCGCCGTCTCCCTCGTCGTGGTCGTCGCCCCGCCGGACGGCGCCACCGAGGTCCGCAACCTGCTGGACCAGTACCCGCTCTCCGAGCGCACCGACCTGAAGGTCGTGCCCGGCGGCGAGACCCGCCAGGAATCCGTGCGCCGCGGCCTGGAGGCGCTGCCCGACACCATCGACGTGGTGCTGGTGCACGACGCGGCCCGGCCGCTGGTCCCCACCGACACGGTCGACTCGGTGATCGCCGCCGTACGGGACGGCGCCCCGGCCGTCGTACCGGCGCTGCCGCTCGCCGACACCGTCAAGCAGGTCGAGCCGCGCACCGGCGCGCGGGCCGGCGAGCCGGAGCCCGTGGTGGGCACCCCGGAGCGGGCCCGGCTGCGCGCCGTACAGACCCCGCAGGGCTTCGACCGGGCGACCCTGGTCAAGGCCCACGAGTCCGTCGCCCTCCAGGGTGACGGCGCGACCGACGACGCCGGGATGGTCGAGCAGCTCGGCGCGCCCGTCGTGGTGGTGCCCGGCCACGAAGAGGCGTTCAAGGTGACCCGGCCGCTGGACCTGGTGCTCGCCGAAGCCGTACTCGCCCGCAGGAGGGCCACCGATGGTTATGTATGAGCCGCAGCGCATGCCGCTGGTGGGCATCGGCACCGATGTGCACGCCTTCGAGAAGGGGCGCGAACTGTGGGTCGCCGGGCTCCTCTGGGACGACGCGGCGAGCGACGGGTACGGCCTGGCCGGGCACAGCGACGGCGACGTGGTCGCGCACGCGGCCTGCGACGCGCTCTTCTCGGCCGCCGGCGTCGGCGACCTCGGCGCGCACTTCGGCACCGGCCGCCCGGAGTACGCCGGCGCCTCCGGCGTGACGCTGCTGTCCGAGGCGGCCCGCATCGTACGGACCGAGGGCTTCGTGATCGGCAACATCGCGGTGCAGGTCATCGGCGTACGCCCGAAGATCGGCAAGCGGCGCGCCGAGGCCCAGAAGGTCCTCTCGGAAGCGGCCGGCGCGCCGGTCTCGGTCTCCGGCACGACCTCGGACGGCCTGGGCCTGACGGGCCGCGCGGAGGGGCTGGCGGCGGTGGCCACGGCCCTGGTGGTGCCGGGGATCTAGGCGACGGAGCCGGGCGCGGGCGTACGGGCCAGGCGTGCGCGGTGGCCGGGCGCTGGTGTACGAGCCGGGCGCGCACACCGGCCAGGCGCGGGCGTACAAACCGGAGCATCCGGCCGCCACAGGCCGTACGCCTGGCAGCCACCACCGGCCGGCCGCCCCGGCCACCACCGGTCGGCCGCCCGCCCACGGGTGAATATCGGTCAGGCGGCGTGGGAATCCCGCGCGGCGTGCGGGAGTTGGGCAGAGTCGGGAGTGCGAATCCGTCCGTACCCCGCTGTCCGCACGCCGTAACCCCGCACCCCGCGGCCCGCCGCCGCCCGCCCGACCGTCCGCAGGAAGGACTCACCATGGCAGTCGCACTGTCCGACGACCTCAAGACCCTCCTCGACGGCCCGGTCTTCGTGACCCTCGCGACCATCCAGCCCGACGGCAGCCCGCAGGTGACTCCGGTCTGGGCCAAGCGGGACGGCGACGACGTGCTGATCTCCACCACCGTCGGCCGCCGCAAGGAGCAGAACCTGCGCCGCGACCCGCGCGCGACGGTGCTCGTGCTCCCGTTCGACGCGCCGTACACGTACGCCGAGATCCGCGGCACGGCCACCCTGAGCCCCGACGCGGAGCGGCAGCTGGTCGACGAGCTGTCGCACAAGTACACCGGCAAGCCGTACGACGAGTTCAACCCCGGCGCGCCGGACGACTCCCCGCGCGTCATCGTCCGGATCACCCCGCGCAAGGTGGTCGGCCGGTTCTGAGACGGCGGTGACCACACGCGTCGTGCCGAGGGGAAATATCACGCTTCTGTGACCGTGTACCCCAGGGGTCGCGGGGCACTGTCCGGTTCGGACTA
The DNA here is from genome assembly GCF_001279365.1 of Streptomyces sp. NRRL F-5755. Classification (NCBI taxonomy): domain Bacteria; kingdom Bacillati; phylum Actinomycetota; class Actinomycetes; order Kitasatosporales; family Streptomycetaceae; genus Streptomyces; species Streptomyces sp. NRRL F-5755. The sequence goes on from NZ_LGCW01000296.1 coordinate 15,067, forward strand.
CCCTTGATGCGTGACTATTCGCCTGTACGACACCAGCGCCCGGCAGACTCGTGATTTCACCCCGCTCACGCCGGGCTGTGTCTCGATCTACCTGTGCGGCGCGACCGTGCAGGCCGCACCGCACATCGGGCACATCCGGTCGGGGCTGAACTTCGACATCATGCGCCGCTGGTTCCTCCACCGCGGCTACGACGTGACGTTCATCCGGAACGTCACGGACATCGACGACAAGATCATCACGAAGGCCGCCGACCAGGGCCGTCCGTGGTGGGCGATCGGCTACGAGAACGAGGTCGCCTTCAATGCGGCCTACGACGCGCTCGGCTGCCTGCGTCCCACGAACGAGCCGCGCGCGACCGGCCACATCCCCGAGATGATCGAAATGATGCGGGGCCTGATCGACCGCGGTCACGCCTACGCGGCGGACGGCAACGTCTACTTCGACGTACGGTCCTTCCCGGGCTATCTGGAGCTGTCCAACCAGGAGCTGGACAACCTGCTCCAGCCCTCCGGCGAGGGCGAGACCGGCAAGCGCGACCCGCGCGATTTCGCCATGTGGAAGGCGGCGAAGCCGGGCGAGCCGAGCTGGGAGACCCCCTGGGGCCGCGGCCGTCCCGGCTGGCATCTGGAGTGCTCGGCCATGGCGCACAAGTACCTGGGCACCGCCTTCGACATCCACGGCGGCGGCGTCGACCTGGTCTTCCCGCACCACGAGAACGAGATCGCGCAGGCCAAGGCGTACGGCGACGACTTCGCCGCCTACTGGTGCCACAACGCCTGGGTGACCATGAGCGGCGAGAAGATGTCCAAGTCGCTGGGCAACTCGGTGCTGGTCTCGGAGATGGTCAAGCGCTGGCGCCCGATCGTGCTGCGCTACTACCTGGGCACCCCGCACTACCGCTCGATGATCGAGTACAGCGAGGAGGCGCTGCGCGAGGCCGAGTCCGCGTTCGCGCGGATCGAGGGCTTCGTCCAGCGCGTGGTGGAGAAGGCCGGCCCGGTCGAGCCCGCCGCCGAGGTGCCGCCGGCCTTCGCCGAGGCGATGGACGACGACCTCGGCGTCCCGCAGGCGCTCGCCATCGTGCACACCACCGTCCGGCAGGGAAACTCCGCGCTGACCGCCGACGACAAGGAATCGGCCGTCGCGCGCCTGGCGGAGGTCCGCGCCATGCTCGGCGTGCTGGGCCTGGACCCGCTGGACGAGCACTGGTCGGGCGGCGGCACGGACCGCGGCGAGGACCTGCACGGCGTCGTCGACTCGCTCGTCCGGCTGGTCCTGGAGCAGCGCCAGGCGGCCCGCGCCCGTAAGGACTACGCGACCGCCGACGCCATCCGCGACCAGCTCCAGCAGTCCGGCCTGGCCATCGAGGACACCCCTTCGGGGCCCCGCTGGTCGCTGTCCTGAGGCCGATCGTCTTCCTGAGGCATCGCTCGGGGCAGGCGTCCACGGCAACCGGTCGGTAGCGGCTCGCCGCACCGGCCGGTTGGCCGTACCGGCCGCCTACAGGCGACACTTCTTGCAGACACGCGCCGGGCGCACAACACATCTGGGCCCGGCACACCAGGCACACATCCGTACGTACGTATCCACTCCACGTCGCGAGACGTCGAGAGCAGTGAAGAGACAGGTGACCCATGGCCGGCAACAGCCAGCGCAGGAACCGCCGCACGTCCAACAAGAAGGGCATGCAGGTCGGCAGCGGCGGCCAGCGGCGCCGGGGCCTGGAAGGCAAGGGCCCGACCCCGCCCGCGTCCGCGCGCAAGGGACATGTGAAGAACCGCGTCGCCAACGCCAAGGCCAAGCAGGCGGCCCACCGGCGCCCGGCCCCGCGCCGCGGCGGCGCCAAGGGCACCTCGGAGCTGGTCGTCGGCCGTAACCCGGTCTTCGAGGCGCTGCGCGACGGCGTGCCCGCGACGACGCTGTACGTGCAGCAGTTCATCGAGAACGACGAGCGGGTGCGCGAGGCGCTGCAGCTCGCCGCCGACCGCGGCGTCAACCTGATGGAGGCGCCGCGCCCCGAGCTCGACCGGATGACCAACGGGCTCAACCACCAGGGCCTCGTCCTCCAGGTGCCGCCCTACGAGTACGCGCACCCCGAGGACCTGGCGGCCGCCGCCTTCGACGACGGCGAGGACCCGTTGATCGTCGCGCTGGACGGGGTCACCGACCCGCGCAACCTCGGTGCCGTGGTGCGTTCCGTCGCCGCGTTCGGCGGGCACGGCGTGGTCGTGCCGGAGCGGCGCGCCGCCGGTATGACGGCGGGCGCGTGGAAGACCTCGGCGGGCACGGCGGCCCGTACGCCGGTCGCGCGCGCCACGAACCTGACGCGCGCCCTGGAGGGCTACCAGAAGGCGGGCATGACCGTCGTGGGCCTCGCGGCGGACGGCGAGATGGAGCTCCAGGACCTGGAGGTGCTGGACGGGCCGGTCGTCATCGTCGTCGGCAGCGAGGGCAAGGGCCTGTCGCGGCTGGTCGGCGAGACCTGCGACGTACGCGTACGCATCCCGATGCCGGGCGGCGCCGAGTCGCTGAACGCGGGTGTCGCGGCGGGCGTGGTCCTGTGGGAGGCGGCGCGCCGGCGCGCGTGAGGTGGTGAGGCGCGCGGGCGGGCGGCTCACAGCCGAGCCCCTGCCCGCCGGTCCTCCCGCCCCCGGCTCGCCTCGTACCACCCCATCCACTCTCGTACGTACGTCCGAACCATCACCCGGAAGGCTGTTCGGCGGCGGCGTACGTCGCAACCCGTACGGCAGTGGCCTCCCCGCAGCCATGCGGAGGCCGCCCGCGCGACCGCCGGTGATCCCGGGTGATCCCGCCCTCCCTTTGACGGGCCTCGGACAGATCGGCGCGGTCGAAGCAGTGTCTTAAACGCGGGTCACTCGGTTAGATGAGCGTGGACACCAGAACACCCCGCACGCCTACGGGGGGACGCTCGCCGGGCTTCGATGACGAGCCGGTGCTGAGCTCGGTCAAGGTGCCGTGCGATCCCGCGCAGGTCATCGTCAATCACGCCAGCTTCCGTGTGCAGCTCGCCGCGCCCGCCACAACCAGCAGCGCCCTGGCCGACACCGCCAGCATCCCCGTGGTCCGGGAGCCGGTGGTGGGCAGACGCCGCGCGCCCGTGGTGTGGAGCGGCCGCACCGAACCCGGCGGCACGACCGCGGCCACCAGCCAACTCCTGCACGCCGTACGGAACTCCGGCCGCACCACCGCCGAGCGGGGCGAGGACGCCGGCACCACGACCCAGGTCCTGCCCAGGGTCCGGCTCGACGAGGAGCAGCCCGCAGCGGGCCCCGCGGGCCCGTCCTCGACCGTGGTCGGCCAGCGCGGCCCCGTGGACGCGGACACCACCCTGCTGGAGGGCGTGCGCCCGACCACCGGCGCCTACGACCACTACGAGGACGAACCGCCGTACGCGGACGACGACGCCGCGTACGAACCCCACGACGACGGGCCCAAGCGGCGCGGCGAGACGATCCGCCACGCCTACTACCCCGGCCACCGGATGAACCTCGGCGTCGTCCTGCTGCCGCTGCGCATCTTCCTCGGCCTGATCAGCGTGTACGCGGGCATGGGGAAGCTCTGCGACCCCGTCTACTTCGACGGCGGCGAGCGCGGCTCGATGGTCAAGTGGCTCCAGTCGCTGCACCCGTGGTCGCTGGTGGCGCCGCTGCGCGACTTCGCGCTCTCGCACCCGGTGGGGGCCGGCCTGACCGTGGCCTTCCTCCAGGTCGTGGTCGGCGTGCTGACCATGTGCGGGCTGTGGCAGCGGGTCGCCGCGTCGTTCGGCGCGCTGCTGTCCGCCACGCTCCTGATGACGGTCAGCTGGCGCACCGTACCGGTCTACGACGCCCCGGACATCATCTACCTCGCCGCCTGGAGCCCGCTGATCATCGCGGGCGCGCCGGTCTACTCGATGGACGCCAGGCTGGCCGGGGAGGCGTGGCGGCGGCTGGGCCCGCGGGTCGAGCTGTGGGCCCTGCGGCGCCGGGTACTGCGCCGCGGCGCTGTCCTGACGGCCGTGATCGCCGGTCTGACGCTGCTGGCCGGGTCGCTGCTGGGCGGTGCCGTACGGTCCGCCACGGTGCCGTCCGTACCGAAGCCCGGCGAGCCCGCGATCAACAACCTGCCCGGCTCGCCGCTGCCCCAGCGGTCCGAGCGCGGCGGCACCAAGGGGCACCCCGGCCCCGGACGCCCCGGCAAGACGCCGAAGCACCCCGGAAAGCCGTCGGCCGACGCCTCGCGCAAGGCGGGCTCCCCGAAGTCCAAGGCCCCGTCGGCCTCGGCCCCCGGCACGGCGCGCGCCACCGGCAGCGTCACCGGGACGGCGCAGCAGCCCGGCCGCACGTCCAACGGCACGCCGCCGCGGCAGTCCGTACCGACACGGGCCCCGGCGACGACCCCCCAGGCCCCCTCCGTAGGCGGCACCGCCGGCGGCGCCGACGGAGGCGCGAGCGAGAGCGGTTCGAGCAGCTCCAGCAGCGGCAGGGGTCGGGGGAGCACGCTGGGCGGGTTGCTGGGGTGAGGGCTTTGGCCCTTACTTGAGCTGGATACGCCTCTTGAGCTGGAAACGACGGACCGCCCCTACGGCAACAGCTGTGGGGGCGGTCCGTTGGTTCGTTGTACGCCGCGGGGCCACCCGTACGTACGGGAGCTCAGGCGCGTTTCCGCTCAGGCCCGCGCCCCCAACTCCTTGGCCGCCTCGGTCAGGTCCTTGGCCGTGTCGATGGCCCGCCAGTACGCCCCATGCGGCAGCGGGAAGCCCGCCAGTCGGCGTTCGCGGGCCAGGCGGGGGAACGTGGTGCGCTCGTGGTCCCCGCGCGCGGGCAGCAGCCCGGTGAAGGCGGCGGAGAAGACGTACACACCGGCGTTGATCAGGTAAGGGGAGGGCGGCGCCTCGATGAAGTCGAGGACATGGCCGAACTCGTCGGTCTCCACGACGCCCCAGGGAATGCGCGGCCGGGCCAGCGCGAGGGTGGCGTCCGCGCCGCGCTCATGGTGGAAGTCCGCCATCTCGCGCAGGGAGAAGCGGGTCCAGATGTCGCCGTTGGTCGCGTACCAGGGCTCTTCCGGCCGGGGCAGCGAGGCGGCGGCGTACTTCAGACCGCCACCGCGACCGAGCGGCTCGGTCTCGACAACGGTCGTGACATTCAGGGGCAGTTGTGCCTGGGACAGCCAGTCCTGGAGCACTTCGGCCAGGTGGCCGCAGGAGACGACCGCGTCCGTGACGCCCTCGGAGGCCAGCCAGGCGAGCTGGTGGCCGATGATCGGGGTTCCGGTGCCGGGAATCTCGACCATCGGCTTGGGACGGTCGTCGGTGTACGGGCGGAGTCGCGAACCCTGGCCTCCGGCCAGGACCACGGCCTGCGTGGGGTGCGGGTACGGGGCTGTCATGGTTCGCACCCTATGCGGTGCGAGCCGGGGTCACTGGACAGAGGCGACGCCGGTGGCGAACGACGTATCGCAGACCGGCCGGGACCATGCCTGCGCACGGTGCGTGGCACCGCCGTACTTGGCGACCGCGGCACGGCCCAGGGCGCGCGCGATGGCCATGCAGTGCTTGGCCAGCGAGGGCCGCTTGGTGGTCTCCTCCTGGAGGTGGGTCAGGGCGACACCGGGGTTCTTGTCCTGGAGTTCCACCAGGAGCCGGTCGCGGAGCACGTCCTGTGGCGCCCGGGAACCGGCCTTGGTGGAGGCGTTCTCGGAGGACGCGGTCAGCATCTGCGAGTCCGTCCCGGGCGACGCCCATGGGACGCGGGTGACGGCGAGCGTCCCGGACAGGACGAGCACGACGGGAAGGACGAGGGCGAGGGTTCGGCCGATACGGCGGGCTGCGGAGTTCACGGGGCGATGGTAGCGAGTAGTGATGATTTGGCGACATTTAGTCACCGAATCGAGCGATATTTTCGCTCTCTCAACGTGCGCGATGTTGACGTACGGGCTCGAAATGACGGCTGTGCCGGGGTATTTGTCGACAAGGGGGGCTTGGTGGGGCCGGCTCCTGGGGCGATGGGACGGCGGTGCCGGCCCCGAAGGGTCGGCACCGCCGTAGGGAAGGGGCCGCTGGACCGTCCGGTCGCTGGTTCCGCGGCGGCCGACTGCTCACCTACTTAGCGGTCCGGCCGCTCGGCGGCGGCTCGGCCACTCAGCCGCGGTGGGTCGGCGGCGGCTCGGCCACGTAGCACCGCCGGCTCAGTCACTCAGCCGCTCACCCGTCGACGTAGAGAAGACATGCGTCTCACCCGGCCGCGGCACGACGTGCAGCTCGGTGCCCTTCTCCGGCACCTGCCGCCCGTTGACACGTACGACCAGGTCCTTGTGCTCGTCACCCACGACCGCCGACCCGTACACGTACCCGTCGGCACCCAGTTCCTCGACCACGTTGACCGTGACGGCCAGGCCCGCCGGCGCGTCCGCGGCCTCCTTGGAGAGCGACTTGGCGGCGCTGCCGTTCTGCTCCACGATGTCGAAGTGCTCGGGGCGGACGCCGACGGTGACCGTACGGTCCCCCTTGTCGGCCGCGGCGGCCAGCGCCTCCCGGCTGACCGGCACGACGCTGTTGCCGAACTTCACACCGCCGTCCGTGATCGGCACCTCGACGAGGTTCATCGCTGGCGATCCGATGAAGCCCGCGACGAAGAGGTTGCTGGGCCGGTCGTACATGTTGCGCGGCGAGTCGACCTGCTGGAGCAGCCCGTCCTTCAGTACGGCCACCCGGTCGCCCATCGTCATGGCCTCGACCTGGTCGTGCGTGACGTACACGGTGGTGATCCCGAGGCGCCGCTGCAGACCGGCGATCTGCGTACGCGTCTGTACGCGCAGCTTCGCGTCCAGGTTGGACAGCGGCTCGTCCATGAGGAACACCTGCGGCTCGCGCACGATGGCGCGCCCCATGGCCACCCGCTGGCGCTGACCACCGGAGAGCGCCTTGGGCTTGCGCCCCAGGTACTCGGTCAGGTCCAGGATCTTCGCCGCGTCCTCGACCTTCTGCCGGATCTCCGCCTTGTTGACACCCGCGATCTTGAGCGCGAAGCCCATGTTGTCGGCGACGGTCATGTGCGGGTAGAGCGCGTAGTTCTGGAACACCATGGCGATGTCCCGGTCCTTCGGCGGCAGGTGCGTGACGTCCCGGTCCCCGATCCGGATCGCACCGTCGTTGACGTCCTCCAGCCCCGCCAGCATCCGCAGCGAGGTCGACTTCCCACATCCGGACGGCCCGACCAGGACGAGGAACTCGCCGTCCTCGATCTCGATGTCCAGCTTGTCGACGGCGGGCTTCTCGGAACCCGGGTAGATCCGGGTTGCCTGGTCGTAGGTGACCGTAGCCATGATGTGTCCCTTCACCGGCAGGAACGTGCCGGACGATCCGAGTAAAAGGAGTGGTGTAGTCCACTGCTGAGGACTGCCCGTGACGGTACCCGAGCCGACGCCCGGTGTCAGTAGCCCGCGGGTCACGAAATAGCGGCGCCAGGTAGGCTGCGACCCTGGGTACACTTCACCAGGCACGCCTCCTTAGCTCAGCTGGTCAGAGCAACGCTCTTGTAAAGCGTAGGTCGTCGGTTCGAATCCGACAGGGGGCTCAACGCGCGAAAGCCCCGGGTCATCAGCGGTGACCTGGGGCTTTCTGCCGCTACTTGATCCGGCGGCGGCGCCGGGCCCGTGCGTCCTTCGTGCTCGTGGTCTCAGCCCTGGTCTCAGTTTTCCCGGCCTGCGGCCACAGCGCCTCACCGATCCGACGCGCGGCCTGCTGTGCCAGTGGGTCCGTCGACTGCACGTAGCGCCGGGTCGTACTCAGGTGGGTGTGCCCCATGATCTCCATGATCGTGCGCATGTCGACGCCCAGCTCGTTCAGAATCGTGCCGCCTGTATGGCGGCTGCCGTCGTACAGCCGACGGTCACTGATCCCGGCCTCCGCCAGGATCTCCTTGAACCTTTCCCAGTCGTCCCGTGGGTCGATCGGGCGCCCGTCCGGGCGGGCGAATACGAGGCCGCTGCCTCTCCGTTCGGGGCAGATGCTGGCGTGCTTGGTGCAGTTCTTGGCACAGGGCTTGGGGCAGCTTCGCTTGTAGCTCCTGTGCCGAGTGCAGGCGTCGAAGCGGTGCCGGCGCGCTTCGCACGCGTGCGGGTCCGCCCACCCGTGCCGCCAGGTGAGCCGCTGGAGTTGCCATTCCGTACGGCATTCGCCGGTGTCCAGGTCGAGGTATGACCAGCGGAGTTCCAGCGTTTCGCCTTGTCGAACGGCGAGGCCGATATCGAATCCCTAAAGGAGGACGGTACGCCGCTTGGCTGCGGTCCTCAGGAAGTCCTTCGCCTGCTCCTGGGTGAAGGCATTGGCCTCTGTTTCCTCCACCGAGGGAGTGTCTACGAGGGTGACGACATTGCGCCCTATCAGTTCGCGGCGGTGGGCGATCTTCGAGGCGCGTGACAGCGTCCGGTGGACCTTGAGTACGTGGGACGGTGCGTGCCCCTGCGCCAGCAGGCCGGTGGGAGCTGGTACGGGTGGTCGGGGCGGAGGCGGTCGAGGCGATGCTTTCCGATGTGCCGGCTGATGTCGTTGCGGGTCTTGGACCAGTAGTCGTCCCACATTTGCGGCTTGGTGCCGTACTGCGCAGGCGGGGGCTCAGGTGTCATGCTTGGTGCTCCTGGTCGGTCCTTCGGGACGGTCAGGGAGAGCCAGGGCGGCGGTGTGTCCTTGCACGGGAGTGCCGCCGCCTTGGCGTGTCTGAGGGGTGGTTCAGCGCGTCATACGGAGCCAGGCCGCGTACTCCTGGCGTACGTACGGGCGGTAGCTCGGGTGCCAGACCGGGGAGTCCGGCGGGAACGGCCCGTTGGTCGTGCCGAGCGGGCCGCCGCCGCGCTCGCGGTCGTACTGGGCGAGCCGGTGAGCCGCCTTGGCCGCGGTGGCGTTGGATTCCGCGGCGTCCGCCGGCGTGCACTCCGCCGATTCCTTGAGTGCGATGCGGTCCAGAAGGGCGGCCTTACAGAGCCAGAACTCGCGGCTGAGGCCGGTGCCGGAGGGGCGGGCTGCCACCTGGTCGGTGACCCAGCGCATCTCGGCGAGGACGGTCGGGGCGTCGTCGTACGCCGTGATGCTCCCGGGGGCGTCCGGGGCGGCGCTGTGGTGCGGGTTGGGCATGTATCAGTCCTCCGTCATGCAGGCGCTGGGTAACTCGGGAAGCCCGGCCTGGGCGAGAGCCGTGGCATCGAAGTCGGGGAGGGAAGCGCGGGCCGTGATGGCGGCAGCGAGACTGGCCGCGTAGGCATGTTGCTCGCGAGCGACGGTGATCTGGGTCTGGCCGCGCATGGCTTCGATACGTTCGATGTGGGCATGGTCCTCGCGCTTCTCGGTAAGGCGACGCTCGTACGCGGCGGTCTCCCGGCGGTCCACGCGCCAGTGGCGATGGGCGAGGGCGTAAGCGATCACGGTGGCGATGGCCCAGAGCAGCAGTGGCAGCGACCAGCCGTCGGAATACGCGGCCACCCCCGCCAGGGCGAGAGCGCCGGAGGCACCGAACGCGGTGCCCGTGATGATCGGGTCGCTGCTGTAACCGAGGGAGGAGACGGCGCCTGCCGCGGCGGCAGCGGCGGAGAGGACGCCCATCAGCCAGGCGTTGCCGGCTGAGTGCTCGGCGCCGTTCGCGTTCCAGATGCGGGCCAGGGCCAGGACCGTCGACGTAGCGATGACGGGCGCGGCCTTGGGGGCGGCTGCGGCGAGCCAATGCCGCGCGGTCGGTGCGGTGTACATGGCCCCTCCTTAGAGGTTGCGGATCGCGTCGACGACGGCGTTGGTGAGCTGGTTCATGGGGGCGGCGGCGCCGGTCGCGGCAAGGTAGAAGCCGAACATGACGGCGATGAAGGCCGCGCCGTAGCTGAGCGACTTCGAGCGGAGCAGGAAGAACAGCACGAGCCCGAACAGGGCGACGAGCGAGACGGTGATGGCCATCGAGATTCCCTTCGGCGGAGTGAACGGTCAGCGCGTGCCGTCGCGGTGGATGCGGGCAGCGAGGTTGTAGAGGTGGCGGCCGACGCGTATCCGCTTGCGGTCGCCGCGGCAGCGCCGGCAGACCTTGCCGGGCCTCAGTCGTCCCCTGCGGTCGGTCTTGAAGTGGAAGCCGAAACCGCTGCACTTGCGGCAGTTGCCGAACGGGCTGATCGCGCAGAGCACGGCATAACACAGCGTGAAGAAGAGGATGAGGGTGATAGCGGCCAGAGCAGGGGTCATCACGGGCCTCCAGGGCCGTTTCCGGACATGCAGAGGGAAGGCCGCTAGGGACTAGCAGCCTGATCAGGGATTGTTTTGATCGCTAGCGGGGCCGCTAGACCTAGCAGGGTGGACTGCTAGGTCCAGCGACGTTTCACGGCTAGCTCGCGACTCGCGATCCGTCACGCTCAGCGACTGCTGCGGTGACCTTGGCGCGCTCGATGCCGCGCCGGTTGGCCTTCCGGCCGTCCTCGGTCTTACCCCAGACCTGACCCGTCGGGACACCGAACGGCTTGAGAGCCGCGGTGAGTTGCTCCGCCCCCCACCCGCCGTAGGCATCGGGGCGCAGCTCCGCCAGGCGGGTCACCACGACCTCGTTCCACAGCTTGGGCTCCTCGGCCTTTGTGACCGCGAGGATGTCCGCGAGAAGATCGAAGGAGGCGGACGCGTCGGCCGCAGGGTCCTCACCGAGGGCATGGCCCGAGAGCGTGCCGGCTTCCTTGCGCAGCTTGTACGCGCGCAGGGCGATGACGTCCGCGGTGGGCGCGTCGATGTAGACGGCGTGGACGATACGAGCGTCCGCGCCTTCGCCGACGAAGTAGCAGATGCCCTTGTCGGCCCAGGCCAGCATGTTGGCGCGGATGCCACGCTTGTACGAGCCGGTGCCCAGGACCATGTCGTTCTCGATCTGGCCCATGGCCTTCAGGCACCACCGCACGGTGGCGTTCGCGCTGATGCCGGTGGGCAGCGACTTCGAGTCCGGCCGCTGAGTGGCGAGCAGCAGAGTGATCCCCAGCGCGGGGCCGCGCTTCACGAGGTCGGTGCAGATTTCCTCGATCTCCGCCCCGTACTTGGGGTGTTCGAACCACACCTGGCACTCGTCGGCGCCGACCACGATGGGGTGCAGCCCGTACTGCTTCATGTCGGCCAGCGCCGAGGTGACCTTCGACTCCGGGCAGATGTCCTTCGGCAGGTTCCGCAGCACTTTGGCCCGGCGCCGCAGCTCGGTCCGCAGTTCCCGCAGGTCCGCCAGGGCGTACGCGATGTCCTGCTCGTCGTCGCCGGCCCGGTAGCGGTGCGCGATGCGGCCGAGGGCCGATAGATCACCGGTGCCCTTCAGGTCGTATGCGTGTACCTCGGCGCGTGGGTCCATGCCTGCGATGAGCAGGAGCAGCCGGAGGAGGAAGGTTTTCCCCATCCTGGGGACGGCGCCGATGATGCCGGAGATGTACATCAGGGACTGCGCGACCCACCGCCCGCGCTGATCGCTGACGAGCTGCGTCAGCACATCCGCGCAGGCCACCTGAAGCCGGGAGAGCGTCTGCCGGCGGAGACCACACTCGCGAAGCAGTACAAGACCAGCGTGCCGACGATGCGCGACGCGCTGGGTGAACTGCTGGCCGAGGGGCTGATCGACAAGCGGCACGGGGTCGGCAACTTCGTCCGTAAGCCCCCGCCGCGTGTGGAGCGCACCAACGAGCGTCACCAGTGGGAGAAGGACCGGGCGCGCGCGGCGCAGAACGAGCGCGAGCAGACCGGCGCCACCGAGCACGACACCGGACTCACCGTCTCCGATCTCGTCTTCAAGGCCCGGTACCGCGAAACGAAGGCCGACGAGGACCTGGCCGCAGCCTTCGCCGTCCCCGTAGGCACCCGTCTGCTCGAACGCGTCTACCGCACCTACCCGCGCGACGAAGACGCGGCCTTCAGCCTCGTGTGCTCGCACCTCGTCTACGACGTGGTGGCAGCCAACCCCGACCTTCTCGACGAGTCCAACGAGCCGTGGCCGGGTGGCACGCAGAGCCAGCTGTGCACCATCGGCATCGAGCTCGACCACATCGTCGAGCGGATAACGGCCCGGCCTCCGACATCAGAGGAGGCCGAGGAGCTCGGCCTCCAGAAGGGCGTCTCCGTGATCGTGCTCCGCAAGATCTCCATCGACACCGAAGGACGGGTGGTGGACGTCTCCGACGTGATCATGCCCGGCGACCGCACCGAGCTGGTGTTCACGACCCGCCTGGACCGGTGGTGACGATGACGAACCTCATCACGGTGATCACGGCCGTCCACCCGCCGGCCGCCAAATTCCTGGCCGACGCGTACAAGTCGCTGACCGAGCAGCAACTGCCGGACGGCTGGGACTGGCAGTGGGTGATCCAGGAGGACGGCGAGACCGACGGCGTAACGCCCCACCTGCCCGACGACCCGCGCATCTCCTTCGGCCAGGGCCGACAGGGCCGCGCCGCGGTCGCCCGCACCCTGGGCCTGTCCCGCGCCGAGGGCGAGTACGTCAAGGTGCTCGACGCCGACGACATGCTGACCCCGGGTGCCCTGGCACGCGACCTCCAGGCCCTCACGTCCGACTCGACGCTCGGCTGGGCCACGTCCCGCGTGCTGGACCTCCTCCCCGACGGCTCCACCGTCGGCTTCGACCAGGACCCGCCCGAGGGCCCGATCGAACGCGGTGCCGTCCTCCAACACTGGAAAGCCCACAACTACCGCGCCCAGGTCCACCCGGCGACCCTCTTCATGCGCCGCGACCTGCTCCTGGCACTGGGCGGCTGGATGGCCCTGCCGGCGAGCGAGGACACGGGCCTCCTGATGGCCCTGAGCGCGGTCAGCCGCGGGCACTTCTCCGCCGAGACGGGGCTGTTGTACCGGAAGTGGCCAGGGCAAGCGACTAACCAGGCGGCTCACGTTCATGAAGGGGAGCGGGAGGCGCGGTTCGCGGTAGTGGAGGCTCGGGCTCGGGTTCTGGCGGCGATGAGCGATTGGCGCTACTGAACCGCATAGTTACGACCGTGGAGCGGCTGTTCGGGGTGAAGCTCACCCCGAACAGCCGCTCTTCGTTATTCCGCTCCGCCACGTCCTGATGTCGGCACGACAATGCCATGTCGCGGTGGCCATTTAGCTTTGCCTGGGGCCAGGCTGGTGATAGGCCCATGGCCTCCTGGCCCTTGCTGCCGGTGCCGCCCGGCGTTATAGCCACGCCTCCCAATCGCGCCGCTTCCCCTGTTAAGACGGGGTAATGGTTCCACCCTCTCCGCCGGGCCGGGATCTTGTCACTGTTAGGCTGCTGAGTCCGTACGGCAGGTAGGTGCAGGAGAAAGGGGGAGGGCTCTCTTGCCGGGGACTTTCAAAGTCGATGTGCATGAACTCGGCTCCATCTCGCGGAAGCTCGACGAGAGTGTCACCGGAATGCGGACCGTGACGCGCAAGATGGATCAGGCTACCGCAGGGCAGCTAGGGCATGGCTCTTTGGACTCCGCTTGTTCGGACTTCCAGTCGAAGTGGAAGTACGGAATCGGGCAGATCGCCGAGCTGGCGAACTCCATACGCGGATCAATAGATGCAACTGCAGAATCCTACCGAGCGTGCGAGACGGGAATTCAACAGGCGTTCGCAAAGGGGAGCGGGGGAGCTACCTCTGCGTCGTCCCCGGCGCGTTCAGCGTCCACTTCTGCATCGCGAGTCTTCGGGTAAGGGAATCCATGAGCGGCGGCGGAAAGATACCTTCCGAGGCGGCAGGGTTTCCGGGACTCGGGTTCGATCCATCCCCCGGCAGCCTCTCGGCGGTGCGCGCACTCGCGGACCAGTCGTTCGAGGCGCACCGAAACCTGAGTTCGGTCTGGCAGACCCTGAACTCCATTACCCGTGGCGGAGATAAGTGGAGCGGGCTTGCCGCGGACGCGTTTTCCGCGAAGGTGAAAGAACTGCCGAAGCTGGTCGACTCTGCGACTCAAAGCTTCTATGACTGCGGTTACCAGCTCAATGAGTGGTCCGCGAAGTTGTCGAGCATGAAGTCCCGGTCAGCGGACCTGGAGGCCCGTGCGGTAACCGCCCGTTCGCGTGTGCGGGATGCGGAGGAGAACCCGAGCCTGGGGCTGGCAGGGCAGACATTCGACACCGATGAAGAGCTGCACAGTGCCGAGCGGCGGCTGAACCAGGCGGTAAAAGAGCTCGATGCGGCCAGGAGTTCTCTCAATACGCTCATCGAGGACGCGAAGCGGCTCAAGCACCAGCATGACGAGGCTGCGGAAAAGATCGCAGAGGCCGTACGCAAAGCCTCCGAAGCAGCCCCCGACGAACCAGGATTGCTGGACCGAATCGGCGACGCCATAAAATCACTGGCCGAGGCCAATTCCCTTCTGGCCCATCAGGCTTGGGATTGGGTGAAGAACCACGCCAATGCCATCGCTGCTGTCGGCGACGTCCTGTCTACGGTCAGTGCCATCATCGGCGCCGCCGGAGTGGGCGTCGCTGCTCTCGGGCTCGTCTTCCCTCCCTCCGAGATCGTTCTCGGGCCGCTGGCTGCCGGCCTGGAGGTCATGTCGTCCGGGTTCGCGGCAGGGGCGCTCGTGCTGCACGGCACCGCTCGTATGGCGGGTGGCGAAGACGTAGTGTCGAACCGGACGTTGATACAAGACGGGTTGGGCACGATTCCGTTCGGTGGCGCCGTTCGCGTCGGAGGAAAGCTGGGCACCGCGATCCTCAAGAGCCGTACGGCGGACGCAGCCTCCAACTTCGGGCTGGTCGACTCCTGGGCAGGGCTGTTCGGGGACCCGTCCGTGTTCGAGAACTTCAAGCCGACAAACCGTCGTCAGGCCATGGAGCTGGGGATTCCCGGTGGCGGTGGCCCCATGTTGGTTGCTCTGGAGAACGCGTGGAAAAAGGGGAGCGCGAAAGACCAGGACGCCTCTGACGGCGGGTGAGGGAAGGGCATGAAAGACGAGACGGTAGCGGCAAAATTTGACGGAAGCCCGACTGTCGAAGTCGTCCTCACCGGGTACGGGGCGATGCGCGCGGACCGGGTTACCTGGATCGGCGCGGAGTTGGGCTATGCGCTCAGTACCGATGAGCCGTACGGACGAGGGCAGCGTCGTCTTCTCTTCACCCGTGACGACAGTCCGGCAGCCCGGCAACGTGCCCAAGCGACACTGGATCGCGTGCGGGCGGCCGGATCGTGGAGCGCCGTCACTCAGCCATGGTCAGGGCCAGGGAGCGTTCCTCATATTCTGTCCGCCGCCAACCCGCCACTGATCCACCCTGAGCAAGCTGCGCGTGCCCAGAGGCAGGTCAAGGCTTACGAGGGGTGGCACCCGGCTCAGCTGATCACCGTGTGCTGCGTCCTCGCCGCCGGGTTCTTCGCACTGGCGTGGGCCGTTCGTGAGACGGTGCCGGTCGCAATAGGCGCCTGCATCCTGGGCATTCTGTGCCTGGCCGGGGCCACTCTCGGACCGCGGTACACGAGAAACTGGCACCAAAGGAATCTGCGTCTGCTTGACCGTTTCCGTCGTCAGCAGGCAGCCCAGTTCCCAGTCCCGCCCCCTTCCCCTCCCCCTGCGAGTCCGCGCCATGACCAGATGGGAAGCTAGAGTTGGAATTCATCGCACCTGCCGGTTTCACGGAAATCCCTATAGGGATGACTCCTGAGGAAGCGCGAGAGGAACTTATCTCGCGCGTGTCACGGGAAGCGCTCGAAGCGAGGCCCGTATTCTACGAGAACCTTGTGAGCAACCTGCAGAAGGTGTCGCAGGCACTCGAAGAGTCCGGGACGCTGTACGCGGGCACCTGCCTGCGCGCCTACGAAGGTGAACTGTCCCTCGGAACCTTGCTTGTTACGGTAACGCCCTTCGCGTTCGGAGATGCGGCAGTGGCGGCAGACGGTATGGTGCGATCCCTGATCGCCGCACGAGGAGATGCCTGGGCTGGAACCGTACTCGATACGCCTGTCGGCCCAGCTGCTGTGCTGACTGGCGTAAACGGCTTCGTGATCCCCGCTGAGACATCAGAATCGGGAGAAGAGCTGAACCTGCCGATGGCAGAAATGCAGGTGTACCTTCCCGTACCAGAGGGCGTAGAGAGCCAGGAGCAGTGTCTCGTCTCCTTCAATTTCACGACGCCGTGTGAGGGCCACTGGGACGCATACTGCTCCGACATCGTGGCATTGCTGAACAGCGTGACGTTCGACGAGCCGGACCACACTCTGCCCGAGGGAGGCCCACAGCCCACCTCTCCGAGCTCGCCTGTGCCCTCACCGCGGGCGCAGCCCTTGCCCGGTGCGTCACACGCTGAGGGCAAGACACCCGCGACGCCCTTCGGCTGAAGCCTTGGTGAAGTCGGGTTGATGTTTTGCTGGGCCATCGGAGCGGCTACACGCCCTGAAACTACGGCAAGTATTCAGCGTCAACGCGGGAAAAGAGCAACTCGCTCTCGTCGGTGATCGGCTCACGCCACCGGATCGGGACCTCTGATGCGCGGCGCAAGGCTGCTGGGTAGCGGCCAGCGGCGTAGTCGTTCTGAAGGCGGTACATGTGGAATCCGTTCGCCCTCAGCGCGCCCAGCAGTTCGTCGGCCGAATCCCCCAGCTCAAGCATCCGCTGCGGTGTCACCTCGATCGCCAGCTCGGCATCGGGCCGAAGCTGGTCGAGCAATGGGACCAGCCCTCGGACAACAGCGCCTTCAGCTCCCTCCACATCAACCTTGATCACCCTCGCTCGGGCAATCTCCCCAGAGCTGAGGACGCCCGACAGCGGCTGAGCAGCCACTTCGAAGGTGGACTCGGCCTCGCCGGCATACGGCACGATGCTGTTCGCCCCCATGTTGTGAGAGCTCGCGAGGACGAACGTGAGCATCTCGTCCCGGTCGGAGATCGCGGTGTTCACCGCACGCACGTTGCCGCACCCGTTGATCGCCGCCTGCTTGAGCAGCACCCGGTGGAAGTCAGGGGACGCCTCCAGAGCAACCACAGCCCCCTTCTCACCGACCAATCGCGAGGCGAGCAGGCTGTAATAGCCGATGTTCGCGCCCACATCCACGAAGACGTCGCCAGGCCGGAGTCGGCGCTCAAGCCAACGCGTCAGATGCGGCTCCCACACCCCGAAAAGGTAGATGTACCGCTGGATCAGGTCCTGGGTGTCGGTCACGAACGTCGCGCCGAAGCGCGCACGGGCCCGGCGGATACGCGGATGGTCACGCAGCTCGGAATTGAGGAAGCCGTCCACAATGCCGGCCTTGCCGAGAGTGCCGGGGGCGTAGCGCACGTACCAGCGGGAGAGGTCGAGCTTGAACCGCGTGAGTAAAGAAGTCACCTGAGTCCCCGAAGAGGTCGAGCCGGCGGCCGTTCGGATCACCCTACGTACGACGTTCGATGGGGACTTCGTAAACGATCTCGCAGTACGCATCCGGTACGACGATGTCCGCCGTCTCGACCGGCCGGCCGTCCTCCGAGATGTACGTACGCCGGATATGAGTCACCAGCGCGCTCTTCTGGATGCCGAGGAGGTTCGCCTCCGCGGCGGTGGCCCGCCGGGGCTCCGGCTGCTCGACGGCGTGAGTGATCGTCACGCCAATGGCGGCCATCCGCTCGATGACGCCTCGGCCGGCGTACGGTCCGCCCTCGGGCAGCACCACGATCGTGCCCTCGGTGATGCTGTACGGCTCCCAGCTGGTCGACAGCTGCACCGGCTTCCCGTCGGCGAGGAACTCGTACGCCGTACGGACGCACAGGTCTCCCTCGGCGATACCGAGCCGCGACGCGATCTCACGAGGGGCGGGGACCTTCGCCTCGGTGCTGTGCTCCCAAGTACCGCGCTTCCCGAGCCCGGCCATGTCGGCGCGGAACGGCGACCCGTCGCGCTGTTCCCGCGACCAGGACCGGACCATGCGCAGTCTCTGACGTGGCTCCGCCACGTAGGTTCCGGAACCAGCCCGCCCCTCCAAGAGGCCCTGAGCAATCAACAGTTCCTGCGCGCGGCGGATGACGTTGTCTCCGACCCCGTACTCGCCGGCGAGCTGCGCGCGCGACGGCAGCCGGTCACCGGGGGACCAGTCGCCGTTGGCGATGCTCTGCCGGAGCCGGTCAGCGACGGCGAGGTACGGAGGCTGCTCAGGCATGTGGCAAATCTAGTCCACTAGCTCTAGCCTAGTTAACCAGCTTCACAGTGAGTGATCCATCTGCAATGGAGGGCCCGCCGTGCCTGCACCCGCATCCCGAGCGCAGGACATCGCGGCACGGCTCACTGCCGCCGGCTACGAACCACACGTGCACCGGCGCCTCACCCGGATCCACGTCGTGACCAAGGTGCCCGACGAGCCGTCCCCGGCTCGCTGGCAGGCCCTCCTTGCCGCATTAGACCGCGCTGACCGATTCGGCCTCCGGGGGAACGAGCACGGGCTCACCGCGTGGGCCCTCGTCTGGACAATGCCGGGTCGGACAGCTCCCAACAGACGCGATGAGGACGTGTGCCCGTGAATGCCGACACGAGGAGATCCCCTGCGCCCGAGTCCGAGGAGGCGGTGACCCCGCATGGCTAATCGGTACGAGCAGATCGCCGCGGACCTGCGTAAGCAAATCGAGGACGGCGCCCTGCCCGCCGCGGCGCGATTGCCTTCCGAGAGTGCCCTTGCGCTCCACCACCGTGTCGGCTTGCCGACCGTGCGGCACGCGCTGAACGTTCTGCAGTCGGAGGGGCTGATCGAGAAGCGCCACGGCCGGGGTAATTTCGTCCGAGCGACGGGCCAAAAGGTCGAGTACGTAAATGACCGGACCCTCCGAGCCGCGCAGTCTCCCAGCCCTGCCGGCTCTTCGCTGAAACGCGCTCTCGATGATGCCCCAGAGGTCACCGTCAGCTGTTGCGAGATCCGCGCCAACGACGAACTGGCGTCGCGTATGAACGTTCAGGTCGAGACGCGGCTGCTTGAGTTCTCCTACCGCGGCCGGCGTCCCAAGGACGAAGCTCCGTACAGCATCGTGCGCTCCTACCTGCTGCATCCGATGGTGCCCCCGACTCCGGTGGTGGTGACCAGTGACTCTTCCCCCTGGGGGACGCGTACGTGGACTGGCTGTCCAAGGTCGGCATCGAGCTACACCATGTAGTCGAACGCCTTACGGCGAGACCCCCGAGCGCGAAGGAAGCGGTGGAACTGGGCATCGCCCCCGGTGTGGCGGTGATCGCGATTCAGCGCACATCGATCGATACCCGAGGCGAGGTGGTGGAGACAGCTGACCTGGTGATGTCAGGAGACCGAGTAGCGGCGGTACTCCACCCACTCCGCACGCGCGGGCCAGCCCTGCTGAACCAGCATCTTCTACAGGGGCCGTACCGAGAGCAGCCCCTCGGTACGGCCCTTTTACGAATAGCTGCGCACTTCAGAGTGCAACAAGCCGCTCTCCGCGAACCTGAGAACGCAGAGTTGAGCCGGAAGCGCTAAAAGTTCGACCAGCTAGATGTACAGCAGTCTGCCGTCATCACGTCTGATTCCCGAAGCGCTCTACTTCGGCATTCAGCCCTACAAAATCGCTTCGTTTCAAACGCGGGTACAGGTGGCCGCTCAGAACCTTTGCTGCTTCGCTCCCGGAGGGAGAAAGCAGGGCGTGCCGACAGACAGGCGTAGGGTATTGGGAGGCTTCACGCTGTCAGCGATGATGTCGAACTTCTCTTTAGAATGATGGCCATAAAGAATAACCCGGGGCTTCTCCTCGTATGCAGTGATTCTCACTTCACCGTCTTTTTCCAGTGCTTCGCGGAGTTTGCCGACGGCCTTTACGTGGTCTGCTAGCGGAAGATTCGCATATGCGGTGTACTTCAACGTGTAGCGTCCATCATCCGCCACCTCATCGTTACGACCGACGCAGTCTTGGAAGTCAACGTGAGGGGCCGTGGCGGTGTCCAGTGTCACCCCAGCGTAGTGCGCCATCGCCGAGACGTACTGTTTGGCCCACGCCTCAGAGTCCTCCCGACTTTTTCTGGGCAGTGGCCGGTTAGGGTCGTCCTGTGAGTTTTGAGTCACGCAAGCTCCAGTTAGGAAAGTGATCGAAGCTACCAATGCAAGCAGGCGGAACCTGTTCCGAGGTGATTTGTTCCTCACGATGGGGTCTCGCATCGAATTTTTTTGGTCACCACAAGGGGTTGGGGAGCGTATCTGTTGGAGTGAGGCCAGCAATGATCGCTCCTTGATTGGCTAGGCTCTGGCTTCCTTCGTCCCAGTAGCCGCTGTGCCCACTAGTGTCGGTAGCGAAGCGCGTACCACCGAATCCGTATTGGTTGGGGTCACGGCCAAGCGTGAGGTTTTGCGCCAAACTGATGTGGTCGTCGTCAGCGAGTCCTGTGTAGAAGTTATCGGCGCCGACGTGCAAGTCGGATGCTTTGCCGACGGTTACTCCCGGGCTGCCGACGACAGAAATGCGGTCTGCATCAAGCCCGTCACCACCAGCGTCGGCGTCGCCCACGACAGAGGACCCGTAACTATGCCCGAGGACCGTCAGATTCGCTCGTTCCGGGCCTTCATGTGATGCGCGCAAACCGTGTGTGAAATCTCGCAAGTGGGGAGCTGCCTCGTCGGCACGCCCTGTGCCGGCGATGCCCAAGTTGGGAGCTTCCGCGAGAGGAACTTCCGGCGCGTCGTATCCCAGCCAATAGATCATCGATGTCTCTGCCGAGTGATCGGCGCTTTGGGCCGAATCCTGAAGCTTTCCTATGCGTGCCAACTGGCCTCTGGTGGAGTCCATCGTTGTAGCAGTGCCGGGAACCTGCACACCCACATTATCAGCCGTGTCCGGGTTTCCCATAGCGATTACGGCTTTCCCGTCATCGGCTCCTTCGAAGTCGAGCAGGTATAGCTGCTTGTTGCCCTTGGCGCCGTCATTTCTGTCGAGCTCTTCCTTCAGGGTCTGAAGGTTGTGCTTGTACTCCGGGATGCCCGGAACAGCCTGATCGCTCGCGATGGCCATACCGAGGTCCTGTTCAAGGGCGATCCGATTCGCATCATCTCGGACGCCGCTCGGGAGGCCGTTAGCCTTCCCTATTTGCTTTGGGTACAAGTCGACGTACTCTTGACGCGACGCCTCGTCGAGCCCCTTCCACCATGCCGCAGCGTCTTTTGGGTCCTTGGGTATTTGCGGGCCCTTGATCCCCAGATCTTTCATGGCTTCTTGCGTGTCGGCGCGACTTTCGGATGCCATACCCTTGTTTTTGCGGTCAAGGATTTCTCCGCGCAGCTCGGACAACGCCTTCTGTCCGTCATCGCTGGCCTTTTGCGCGTCTTTCAAGGCGTCATTGATTTCATCCTGGAAGTGTTTCATCCGCTCCAGCTTGGCCCTGGCCTCAGCGTCCGGGTTCACTTCACATGCTGCTTCTGCCACGCCACCGGAGTCGTTGACGATGAATCCTTCTGCTTCAGCGCTGCGTACAGCATTACGCAAGTCCGTCTGGGCCTGCTCCATACGGAAACGAACTGTGTCGATCGCTTTAGATATGGTCATTGCTTCGACACGGACCACGTTGATGCGGGTCTCGACGTCTTCGAGGAAGATCAGAGCAGCCGTTCCGTCCTTGCCCTGCCAGGCCGAGTGCAGCGGGCCGGTAACCTTTGTGCGATGTTGGTCGAATGCGGTGTCCATCTCGCGAGACACCACTTGCCATGCCTTGGCTGCGGCCTTCATGTCGGAAAAATCTTGCTTCAGCAGACGTGCGTAATCGGAAGCCAAGGCCTATCCAAAGGGGTTGTGTTGGGCAGGAGTCGGAGTGCCGGCCTGTCCCGGCTCCGCGAATACGCCGTCCGGCTGATAGGTGGGCATCGCGGGCTTGGCGTGCAACATGTCGTCCGCACTGGGCAAGGGCGTGCCGGCCGGCGGCGGCTGGTACTCAGCGGTTCGAGCTTGGGCTGAGTCGACACCGCTAGGGCGCCCCGGTTCCGCGAAGACAGGGGGAAGGGTGTCCTTCCCAGCCGCTCCCAAGCGAGGCAACTCGTCAACTACCGGACTGTTCGGGTCGGGGAGACCTCGGGCCGGCGTGTGCGGACCAGAGGCGTGGCTGCCAGCACCGGGAGGGCCTCCTGAGGCGGGAGCCGACATGATGACGCCCGACATGTCGCCGTCGAAGTCTTCGAAGTCCTGGTTGACCATGTCTTCGTTCCACTCATGCTTGTCAGCCGTGTCGGCGAGATTGCCTGACCCCCACAGCAGACGTTCATGCAACCCGTCGAGAGCGGGCTTCCAGGTCTCGCTGATCATGTGCAGTGCCGATGCGACGGACCAACCCTCGACGGCTCCGGCAGCTGCGGTGGTATCGCTGATGGCAGTACCGCATGGCTTCTTGACATCGTTAGCTATGCCTTCTTGAGCACGCCCCGAAGCGCGTAGCAAATCAGGCTGGACCGACAATTGATCCGACATTGTGTGTCCCCTCCCCAGTGACTCAACGCAAGGTCACGCTACCAATCGGCCCACCGCACCCCTTAGACGGCAGAGCCGAAGCCCCTCGGGCCTGCCAACAAGGTTACTTTCGGCCCATGCAGACGTGGCGAACGTCATTGGCCAACGGCTTGCCCCAGAAAGACAAAGGGGCCTGAACTTCTCTTTTCCGCCATCGAGCGGGTAGCGCCCAGAGTCCTGCGGGATGGCTGCCAGGGGCGACCGGTCTTCTGGCAGCGGTCGGAGGGGCCTAGCCACGAGCCTAGGAGGGTGGTGCAGCAGCTGCTAGGCGGTGCGTTGGCTGAGTTGTCTCCAGGCGCGAGGGGCGACCGGCTGTCTCGTCCGCGACGGCGCTCGCGGTGTAGGCACTGGTTAGTGGATACCTGGAGTACGGTTCGCCTCTGCCACGACGCAGGTGCTCGCGAGGGCGCATGAAGGCAAGCGTTGTTGGGCCAGGGCCATGCTTGGTCAGTCCGGGGTTGCCTATGGACCGCAGCCTTGGGGAAGTCGTTGTGGCCTGCTCGAAGGCGAGCAATTCTCGAGCTCCTGAGCCTCGGAGCCCCGGGCCTGGTAGACGTCAGGACGAGCCACGGTTACCAGTAGCGGTTGTCAGCAGACAGGTCGGGTTTTGTCTCCAGAAGTGCTCGGCACCGTTCAGCCACAGACCTCGTCGGTCATCGATCTGAGCGCGAGGGTGGAGCACGATCTTGCCGGTGGTACCGAACTTCGACCACCCTCGGTCGGAGCGGGATAGCCCGGCTTCGTGAACCTTGAGGCAAAGGCGTAGTTAACGGTGTGAGTCCAGTGGAGCTCCGCTCGCAGGTCCACCACCGAGCCAGAGCGGCGACCGCCCGACCAATCATGCGCCGTGGGGAAGCGATGAACTCCGGTGTAAGGTCAGCGAAACTGTGCGCCCACTCCTGATCCCGCCGCTCGGCAATGCTTGCACAAAGCGCATGCTAGTGGGGTGCTACGCACTTGTATGCGTTTCTGTCTCCTGAGGGGCTTGGGTTATGCGAGCGGTGCCCAATGAAGCCGATTGAGCGTTGTAGATGACGGAGCTCCTGTCGCCGCTCACATGGATAGTTGATGTGTCGGTCGAGCGCGCCTTCCTCAACTCCCTCAGGATGGACCGGAGAGTGTTAGGTGTTAGCGCAAGCAGAGCAGCAAAAATGACTACTCGCATGATCGCCTCGGCCTGCGCACTGAACAGCTCGGGTGCAAAAGCTTCTATGATGGAGGGGAGCGCTCCTAGCGTTAGAGTCAGCGCCAGGAACCACGTGATAATTTGGAAGTCGCTAGTGGTGCGTTCCGTCGACTTCTCGCGAAATTGCACATCCCCCTCTGTGTTGTGCGAATGCGCTGTCCAGTCCTTCGCTTCGTTCCCTGCTGCTAGAATCTCCAAGGACACCTCCTGTCCGGCTTCTAGGTGCCCTATGGAGCAGCTAAGTTCTCCGGGTTCAACGGTTTTATCCGTGCTTGTCTGTAGGAGTGAGGCGTTGAGTTCTTGCTCGGGGTGTGGTGAGAAGCGGGCCTCTAGTACTTCCGAGTCTCCAGGGAAATGGAACCGGATTTTGTGATCCTTGATAACTCTGTTGCCGGTGTTTCGTAACTTGAATTTTATAGCGCAAAGGTCGCTGACATTTTTGCCAGCGTAGGAAATGTCGACCTGCTGGCGGAACTCGGGGTCTATGGATACAATACTGGATTGGGTTCGAGCTTCCCAGGTAATGCGCTTCGTTGGTTCGCGGCGGACGTTCAGGTACCAAAGCAGTACTGCCACAAAAGCGCTGATTACTGCGCCAATGAGTGCCGGTGGTGCCCATCCCGGTAACGCCACGGAAATCTGATCCGCAAGGTGCATAGCACGCATCTTCCCATCCTGCCCTGCTGGGGTACACAAAACGGCTCTACTGTAACTGTTGAGTTGGGAGTCGATCCCGAGGGGTCCTCCATTTTAAGCGCGAAACTAGCTACCATCGCACCGTCCAGGCTCCGTGCCAGCGCTCGTCCCGTCCGGCGTCGCGCTTTGTGAACCCTATCTCCCCAATCTGATCCTTACTCGAGGCGGCACGTTATCGAAGTGGGTGGCCTGCCGGGCGTCAGCGGCGAACCAAGGGCTGTGGGTTGGATCGGCTGCAGGCGAGCCGCGTCTTACTAACTCCATTGCTCAGTCGGCAGAGCTTGACCGTCCTCCTCTGTTCAGAAAGCCGAAACGTCGGCGATTCCGCAGTGCGTGCCGCCAGCGGGCGGCGACCCGCGACTCCTGTCCGGCTTCGATGGTAGGCGTGGGTTGCAGCCCTGTCTCCACGTACAGCGGGGTCGCCACGATAAGACGGTGCCGTAACCTCTCGGAGGGAAAGTTGCACAGCACCCGAGCGTGGCCGCTCAGGTATCCAGGGGTTCGGTAAAAATGAGAAATCATAGAGTAGGCGGATCGGGCGGCGAACTCTTGGTCGTCAATAGATGTGGTATTCAGTCGCTCGGGTAGCGATGTGTCGCCGTATCCTTCGCGAGCAGTCAAATCTGCCGCTAGAGCGTGCAGCCAATCCGAACCCGACCCCATCCGAGCGGGAGGGTGGCCCCGGTGATCCCGTACATGCTGTTTCGAGCCACACAGCAGCACTTGGACCCGGCTGCAGAACGCGTTGTTGCTATGAGGGCAATCACTGCCTTCCAGTGAGGCATACGCGAAGACACCGCGATCGTGCAGGCCCACATTACTTGCGGCAGCTCCGTAGCGGAAGAAACTTCGGGATTGCAACCAGGCGCCGACGCCCAGCTGTACGCAGGTATCCGGTTGCTCCGTATTGGCCCAGCATTTCTGTCGAACATGAACTAGAGATCTTTAATGGTGGGGGTTACTGATCGAAGCTGAGGCCGGTGCCGGCGAGGTGGCCTTCGAGGAGGCCATGGCGGTATTGCATGCGTTTGAGGCGGGTGCACACGAGTGCGGTGAGTTCGTCGATGCCGTGCTTAGCGAGGTTCGCCAGCGACCTTTTCACGCTGGACCAGATGCCCTCGACCGGGTTGAGCTCGGGCGCGTAGGGCGGGAGCTGGAAGGCCGTCAGCCAGTCGCGGGCCGCGATGAGCTGCTGCATGGTGCGGCTGCGGTGGGTGTTGAGATTGTCCCAGACCACGACGAGGGGGCCGCCGAGCTGCTGGTGGGCGGCATCGAAGAGGCGGGTATAGCCGGTCTCGGTGAAGCCCTTACGGCGATCCCCTCGGGGGCCGCGGTCTACGTGCAGGCGGTAGAGCAGCCGGGGACGGTGCCCGGGTTTGGTGGCGATCAGTGCGGCCATCGACACCCGGCGGGTGCAGGCCGCGGTGACGTGCACGACCGGAGTGCTCCTGCGTCGGCCCCAGGTGCGGCCCTTGGGCGGCCTCAGCCCCTGACCTGCCTCGTCTTCGAAGCAGAGCCAGGCCCCCAGGTCGCCCGCCGTCCTTTTATCACCGGCCAGTCTTCTTCACGCCAGGCGGCGATGCGCCCCTCGTCGCGTTCCGTGGCCCGGGAGGCGGGCACCTGCACGCTCCACCCCAGCCGGTGCAGCGGCAGATCCGCTCCGGCAGGCGTGTACTGAACCCGGAACCGGCAGCGGATCACCGCCACGATCCGGGCGAGGGTCCAGCATTGATCCACCCAGCCGTGTGCTGCCGGGCCGGCCTCCAACAGCCGCTGCAGCTCCGCCAGCTGACGCGCCGAGAGCTTGCTTCGGGCACCGCCCGGGCCCTTGGACGCCAACGCCGCACGCCCACCGGCCGCCAGAGCACGCCGCCACCGGTTCGCCGGCATCCGCGTGACCCGAAACCGCCAGGCCACCTCCCGGTCGCTGGCCCCCGCCTCCATCATCTCGGCAGCCGCCAGCCGCACTCGCTCACGGCGGGCCCGCTCCTCCGTGGTCAGGCCGCCGCCATCCGGATACCTCATGCCCACCGGCATAGCGAAGACCACCACGGCCGTCACGACCTCCAGTAACCCCCACCATTAAAGATCTCTAGAGCACGCTCAAGTCGCTCCGCGTCGGAAGGCTGCGTCGGCGGGACTCCCCCCAGGGCGAAGCGAACGCCTGAACTAGCCACACGTGCCTCGGCCTCGACAGCTCGCCCAGTGGCCGGCCTTCGAGGCCGGTCATAGAAGTCATCGAGTTTGGCCGCCGACAGGTACTGCAACTCCCTCACCGCTACCCCCTGCAGTGTGTCGCCCTCACACATCGCTCGCCACGCTAGCGTGGCGAGCGATGTGTGAGGGCGACACACTGCGTATTCCTTGCCTGCACAAGATCGTTTTATGTGCCTACTGCCCTTACCGATGGGCGGTAGGCGTGGTGTGATGGCGAGTCCTTCGCACTACGCCAGTGTCACGCGGTGGTCCTCGAACAGGCAGCCCGGGAGCGGTTACGGATGCTGGGGGCCTCGCGAGTAGGCGAGGCGAACATCCTTGACGCAAGGAAGCCGTGCTGGTGAGCTTGTATTGCGTCGAAAGCTGAAGGCAAGCATGGAGAGAGCAGGGTGCCGTTGCTCTTTGCCCCGCACGGAAGTTCGCGGAGCTCGCTGCCTGGGCGGTCAGTTGGGGCACCTGACGGAACTACGGGGAAGCTGCTCGCGCGGGTCGGCCTCCCCCTCCGTTGCTCCTCGGGAGGTTGGGGACGACCTGATAGGTCATCGCATCACTGGTATCCGTTAGTACCGGGCCGAACATGGCTGGCTGGCCATCGCACGAGTTACCCACCAACATGCCCGACCTGAACCCTGGCAGGGTGCTATGTAGGGCAAGGTGTAGCCGCTGTAGCCCCTTGGTCTCGATTCTGGTCTCCATCGTCTCCGCTTCCACGGTGGTCCGTGGACGTGCGCAGAGGAGTGCCAGTGGCCTTGACCTCGGCGGATGGACTATGGCAGACACCCCCGGACCACAACCGGACAACTTGAAAGCGTAGGTCGTCGGTTCGAATCCGACAGGGGGCTCTCTCGCTGACCAGGCGAAACGCATTGGGGCGCCCCTTCGGAAGGTCTTCCGGGGGGGCGTTTGCGTTTTGGGTGTTCGGGGGTGGGGGGCGTTCTAGGCTGGTGGGTATGGCGGGTCTGCAGCGGCATCCCCTTGTGGATACGGCGGTTCGTTATCACCAGGCTGTTGGTCGTGGTGCTGTCGGGGAGGAACTGGCCGGGTTCTTTCATGAGGATGTTGTGCAGCGTGAGTACCCCAACGTCCTCTTTCCCGATGGGGCGGTGCGGGACCTGGCCGGCATCCTTGAGGCTGCTGAGCGGGGGCGCGGTGTGTTGCGGTGCCAGAGTTTCGATGTGCTCAATGCTGTCGCGGTGGGTGAGCAGGTGGCCCTTGAGGTGGACTGGGCCGGGACGCTGGCGGTGGCGTTGGGGGACCTGCCCTCCGGGCATGTACTGCGGGCTCGCATCGCGGTTTTTCTGGAGTTTCGCGACGGCCGGATTGTTGCTCAGCGTAACTATGATTGTTATGAGCGTTCGCGGCGGGCCGGGCAAGGGGAGGCCGGGTAGCCGGATGGGGCGTTTCGGTTGGGTGTGGCTTGTGGTCTCGCGCGCTGCTTTCGGGGCTACATCACCCGGCTTCCCGCACCCTCTCCACCGGAATCCAAAGCTCCGCGTCTGCCTGTGAGGAATCCTCCGACAAGCGGGTGCGCAGGATCTCCGGCCCTGGCCGGCTCTGGTACGGGTTGGACGGGAACCACTGGGTGAATACGTCGCGCCAGAGGAACTGCAGCGCCTCGGGGAACGGGCCGGAGTTCTCGAAGACTGCCCAGGTGCCGGCCGGAACGACCAGGGTTTCCAGGTCGTCCGGGGCGGGCGCGCCGCTCACCACGCCGTGGTAGTAGTCGAGTTCGGTGCCCTCCGCCCGGCTCGGGTCGAGGTCGTCGCAGACCGCGACGAGTCCCTCCGGCTGCTGGTCGGACAGTGCCGTGATCCGATCCAGGGTCTCCTTGCCGATGCCGCGGATGAAGTCCGCGATCGCCGGGTTAACGCCCTGGTGCACGAGCGGAACTCGGGCCTTCTTGCCGATGACGTGGAACTGTTCCCTCTCCACGACCCGGTATCGCATGCTGCTGCTCCCTTCGATGATGAGACGAAAGGACATCCGGGGCTGGGAGCGCAGTGCGGCGCCGGTCCGCCGGGCCTCGCCCGGTCCCACACCGTGTACGGCCCGGAACGCGCGGGCGAACGCTTCGCCCGAGCCGTATCCGTACTGCACCGCGATCTCCAGCAGCGTCCGCTCCCCGGCGAGCACCTCGGCCCCCGCGACGGTGAGCCGCCGGCGCCGGACATACTCCGACAGCGAGATCCCTGCCAGCGCGGAGAACATCCGACGGAAGTGGTATTCCGACGTCATTGCGATCCGTGCCAGCTCGCTCACCTCGATCTGCTGGTCGAGGTGGGACTCGATGTGTTCCAGGGCCTCGTTCAGCCGCTCCAGCATCCGGCCTCCTTCCCTTTGCTCATCACGTTAGAAAGATCGCATGTGGCCGGGCCCGACAGTTTGTGCCCGGTCCGGTCGGGTGCGATCGGGGAGGGGGTGGTCGAATGCGGTCGAGTTCGTTCGGGGGCCGACTGGTGTGATCGGGTGTGGGCGGGCTCGGTCGGGGTGCTCGTCGGTGGCGTGTTTCGTCGGGTGCGCGGTACGTGCAACGGCGTAGGTTCACCGGCATGGTGACTTCGATGGGGCGTGTGGATCACGAGCGGCGGATGACGCGGGCGGTCCGGGCCGCGGAGGACGCCGGGCTGGCGGGGCTGATCGTGACGCCCGGGCCCCTGATGGTGTGGCTGTGCGGATACACCCCCGCGCGCGTACGAGGGCTGGTGACCGCGCTGGTCACCACCTCGGAGCCCGCGGAGCGGCGGCCCCAGCTGCTGGTGCCCGCGCACGAGAAGGCCGTCGCGGAACAGGCCCCCGGCGCGGACGCGCTGGAGGTGACCGCTTGGGCGGCGGGTGCGGCGGACCCGTACGCCCTACTGGCGAACTGGCTGGTTCCGAACGGGCGTTATGCGGTCTCCGACATGACATGGGCACGCGACCTGCTGGCCTTGCAGCGCGCCGCGCCAGGTACCTCGTATATCGCGGTCACAGAGGCGCTGCCGATGCTGCGCGCCGTCAAGGACGCCCACGAGGTGGCACGGCTGAAAGCCGCGGCAACGGCCTCGGACGCCACGTACGAAGCGGTCCTGGGCCTGCGCTTCGCCGGGCGGCGGGAGCGTGAAGTGGCCGCTGACATCACGCGGTTGCTCACCGGAAACGGGCACGAGGCGGTCGCCTTCACGGTGGTGGGGTCCGGCCCCAACGGGGCCGATCCACAGCACGAGGCGGGCGACCGGGTCATCGAGGACGGGGACATGGTCGTGCTCGATTTCGCCGGCCTGAAGGACGGCTACTGCTCCTACACCGGCCGGACCGTACGCGTAGGGACGCCGCCGTCCGCCGAGGAGCGCAAGGTGTACGAGGTCGTACGGGAGGCGCAGCAGGCGGCCTTCGAGGCGGTGCGGCCGGGCGCGGCCTGCCAGGAGATCGACCGGGCGGCCCGCAGGGTCATCAAGGCGGCGGGCTACGGGGAGTACTTCACCCACCGTACGGGCCGGGGAATCGGTACCGTACCGCACGAACCGCCGTACCTCGTGGAGGGCGAACAACTGCCGCTGGTTCCCGGGATGTGCTTCTCGATCGAGCCGGGGATCTACCTTCCGGGGCGGTTCGGCGTGCGGATCGGAGACATCGTGACGTGCACGGATACTGGCGGACGGTGGCTGAACGGCAGTGAGCGGGAGGGGTTGGGGGTGGTGAGCTGAGGGGGGAGGGAACGGTGAGGCGAGCGGGGGCACAGCTGTGCATATCGGCTGCCACACACACTGTCCGCGGCGCTCCTCCCCGCGGCACACACTGCCCGCGATGTCCACCCCCGCCCCGGGCCCCCGCCACGCACCGCCCCTACGGAATCAGTACAACCTTCCCCATCGTTCCCCGGGTCTCCAGTGCCCGGTGTGCCGCCGCTGCTTCGGCGAGCGGGAAGCGCTGTACGTCCGGTACGAGGCGGCCCGCTGCTGCTTCGGCGAGCGACGCGGTTTCCAGGGTGCGCATCGGGTTGTCGCCGCCTGCTTTGGCCAGCATGGCGGGGCCGAGTACGGATTCGGAGGTGATGCCGCGCTCGGCCAGCTCGCCTTCCGAGAACTCCAGGGGGCTGCCCGAGGACCAGCCGAAGACGAGGTGCTGCCCGCCCCGGGCGAGCAGGTCCACGGCGGCGCGGCCCGGTTCGCCACCCACGGAGTCGAAGACGACGGTGGCGCCCGGGAGCGCGCGCACTGCCAGGAACGCGCGCACCACTGAGGTCCAGCCGGCGTTGGTGTAGTCCACCGCTAGGTCGGCGCCCAGCTTCCGTACGCGTTCGACCTTGGCCGGGCCGCCCGCGAGGCCGATGACGGTGGCGCCGACGTTCTTCGCGTACTGGACGAGCAGCGAGCCGATGCCGCCGGCCGCGGCCGGGACGAGGGCGACGTCGTCGGCGGTGAGGTCGGTGAAGCCGAGGATGCCCATGGTGGTGCGGCCGGTGCCGATCATGGCGACGGCCTGGGCCTCGTCCAGGTTGTCGGGAATGTCGTGGAGCTTTTCGGCATGGACGACGGCCTGCTCGGCGTAGCCGCCCGGGTTCATGCCCAGGTGGGCGACGACCCGGCGGCCCAGCCACGCGGGGTCGGTCCCCTCACCGAGGGCGTCGACCGTCCCCGCGACCTCCCGGCCGGGGATGGTCGGCAGCTCGGGGAGCGGGGCCGGGCCGCCCGCTACGCCCTGGCGCAGCGCCGTGTCGAGCAGGTGGACGCCGGCCGCCGCCACGGCGATCCGGACCTGTCCGGGGCCGGGCAGCGGGGTCTCGGTCCGCTCGTATACGAGGTTCTCGGCGGGGCCGAAGGCGTGCAGGCGGATCGCGTGCATGGTGGTCTCCAGGGGAGGGCGATAGAGCGGGCGTACTGGTGGACGGCGGTCTGAGGGCGGGGCCTGTAGAGGCGAGGCCGTCCGGACCGATGGCCCTCACTCTGGAGCCTCAACTTTGGTTGAGGTCAAGGTCGGTTGCTGTCAACGCTCCTCTTGGGGGGCGTCACGTCCGACTCACGAGGCCCTGGAGTGCGGGGTGGTTATGGTGCTGTCGGTCTCGGTGGTGTTGCTGGGGCTGGGGCTGGTACTGGGGTTGGTGCCGGTGCCAGCGCTGGTGCTCGTGGGTGCGTACCGCGCCGCGCGATCGGTCCTGCTGGAACGGAGCGCCAGCGTGCTCGCCTCCAGGGCGCTGCTGAACGAGACCTCACTGAGTACGCCGGGCGCCGCCACCTGGTCGCCCGCCAGGTAGACGCCGTCCCCGTGCTCGACGGCGGGCCGGTCGCGCCAGGTGGTGCCGGGCAGGTCCACCGCGCCCGTACGGCCGAGGGAGAGCGCTTCGCGGCGCCAGGTCAGGCGCTCGCGCCACTGCGGGAAACCGGCGTCCAGCAGGCGCTCGGCGCGGGCGATGCCGTCGGCGCGGTTCTCGTCGGGGCCGATGCCGACCTGGCACTGGAGGAGTTCCTCACCGCGCGGGGCGAGGGAGCGGTCCTGGGTGGTGAAACGTTCGATCCAGCCAGGGAAGTCGATGCCGGAGATGGCGAACAGGTCGCCGCGCCGGGAGCGCAGAGCGACGTCGAGCAGCACCGTGCGGGCGCTGTCCCAGGTCAGGCGCTCGTCCTTGAGGAGGGCCCGGGCGGATTCGAGGTGCGTCGCGACGATCACCGGGCCGTCCTCTGGCAGTGCGTCGATACGCGCGCCGATCTCGATGCGTACGCCCAACTGGCGCGCGTGTTCGGCCATACGGGCGATCAGTTCGCTCCAGCCGCCCCGGATGTAGTGCGCCTCGGGCGGGAACGAGGTGGTACGGCGCAGCCGCTCCTGGACGAAGGCGGCGGAGAGCATGCCGGGGTCGTGGTGGAACGTCGCGACGCCGACGTAGTGGGCGGCGGCGCGTGCTGCCGCCTCGCCTTCCTGGGAGGCGGCCCAGCTGAAGAAGTCCCGGTCCACCGGCGCGTTCTTGTGCCTGCGCAGCTTGAGCAGACCGGCCGGAGGGACGCGGCGCAGCACGCCGTCGCGGTGGAAGCGGATGCGGGTGGCCTGTAGGGGCGGCAGCGGGGCGAGCGGCTTGAGGAGGCCGCGCTGTTTGAGCCAGGTCCAGTGAGGGCCGCCGTTGTAGAGCGCGTGCGGGCCCTCGTTCGTACGGTACGGGCCTTCGGCCGTACGGGCCCGGCCGCCGAGCGAACGGTGCGCCTCGTAGAGGGTGACCGCGGCGCCGCCCTCGGCGCAGGAGATGGCCGCGGTCAGGCCCGCGAAGCCGCCTCCGATGACGGTGATGGTGGGGCGTCCCTTGGTGGCTTGTCGCATGGTGGTTCTCCTTGAGGTGAGGTGAAGCGGTAGAGGGCGGATCGCCGGGCGGTTGGGTGATCGGGCGGCTGGGTGGCGGGGTGGTCGGCGGCTGGGTGGTCGGGTAGCTGGTGGTCCCTGCGCATGGGACGAGTGGGGTGGCGGCGGTTGTGACATGCGTGCGGGGGCGAGGCATCTGTGCTGGTCAGGGGCTGGATTCGGGCGATTGTCAGTGGGGTGGTTCACGATGGGGTCAGTCGGCGGTGCGCGGGCGGAAGCGGCAGGGACGGGCAGGAAGGTGGTGGGCAGACGGGTGGGAGCGTGACATGGGGGCGGGGCGGCCGGTCCGGGCGG
>NZ_LGCW01000297.1:0-46351 GCF_001279365.1 Streptomyces sp. NRRL F-5755
GTGGGGGGCGGGGGGCGGGGGGGAGAAAGAAAGGGATCGCAACCGCAGCCAAGAAAGCTCCCAGCCGACCAACCACCCACCATCGCCCACCGCATGACAAGCTGCCACCATGTCTCCGACCCGTTCCCAGGCCGAGCGTGACGCGATGACCGTCGAGATCGGTTTCGCCCTGCTGACCGGCGTGTTCGTGGCCGCTCTCGCCTTCGGCGCCGTGCTGAGCCCACTGCTGTTCACGGACCCGGGCCGGACCGGGACCGGCGTGCTGCTGGCGGCGGCCGGCAGCGCGGCGGGCGTGGCGTTCGTGTGGCGGGTGGTGCGTGTGCTGCGCCGGTTCACCGGGCGCCGGGCCGGATAGCGAGCTGCCGCCCGGCGGGTACGTTCTGCCCGCCGGTTACGCTGCGCCCGGCGGCCACGCCCTCCCCGCCGGTCACGCCCTCCCCGCCGGCCTCACGGTCGTACCGGCGTCGCCGCGGGCGACCGGGCCGGTCGTCGCCCCGGCCGCCCCTACCCCAGCCACCCCGGCCGCACCAGCCCCGATTCGTAGGCCAGTAC
Source organism: Streptomyces sp. NRRL F-5755 (assembly GCF_001279365.1). NCBI lineage: Bacteria > Bacillati > Actinomycetota > Actinomycetes > Kitasatosporales > Streptomycetaceae > Streptomyces > Streptomyces sp. NRRL F-5755. The sequence continues at coordinate 553 of NZ_LGCW01000297.1, forward strand.
GACCAGTTGGGCCCGGTCCCGGGCGCCCAGCTTGGTCATGGTGCGGCTGACGTGGGTCTTGGCGGTCAGCGGGCTGACGACCAGGCGGCGGGCGATCTCCTCGTTGGACATCCCGAGACCGACGAGTGCCATCACCTCCCGCTCCCGTTCGGTGAGCACGGAGAGCGTGCCGTCCGCGGCCGGTTCCTTGGAGCGGGCGGCGAATTCGGCGATCAGGCGGCGGGTGACGCCCGGTGAGAGCAGCGCGTCGCCGTCGACCACGGCGCGTACGGCCCGTACCAGTTCCTCCGGTTCGGTGTCCTTGACCAGGAAACCGGCGGCGCCCGCGCGGATCGCCTCGAAGACGTACTCGTCCATCTCGAAGGTGGTGAGCATGACGACCTTCACGGCGGACAGCCGGGGGTCCTCGGTGATCTGCCGGGTCGCGGCGAGCCCGTCCAGCACCGGCATCCGGATGTCCATCAGCACCACGTCGGGGCGCTGCTCGCGCAGGGCGATCAGTGCTTCCTCCCCGTCCGCCGCCTCGCCGACGACCTCGATGCCGGGCTGGGCGTCCAGCAGGGCCCGGAATCCGGCGCGGACCAGCAGCTGGTCGTCGGCGAGCAGTACCCGGATCACGTCTCCTCCTCGGTGGCGGTGGGACTCACCGTATCCGTAGCGCGCGCTGAGCCGGTGGCGTCCGGCGCCGGTGTCGCCGTGCGCAGCGGGAGGCGGGCGTGCACCCGGAATCCCCCGTCCGGCCGCGGGCCCGCCTCGACGGTGCCGCCGAGGGCGGCGGCCCGTTCCCGCATCCCGACCAGGCCGTTGCCGCCTCCGGCGACGGCTCCGGCGTCCCCGGTTCCGCGCACGTCCCCGGCCCGTCCGGCGGCGGTCGCGGGCCCGTCGTCGTCGACCGTGATCTCCAGCGTGCCGGGGAGGTGGACGAGCCCGACCCGGGCGGTGCGGGAGCCGGAGTGCCGGACGATGTTGGTCAGCGCTTCCTGGACGATCCGGAAGGCGGCGAGGTCGGCGCCCGGTGAGAGCCGGGGGCGGCGGCCCTGCTCGGTGACCTGCACGGCGAGCCCGGCGTCCTTCGCCTGCCCGCACAGTTCGGGCAGCCGGTCCAGGCCGGGCGCCGGGGCGCGCGGGGCGTCGCCCGGGGTCCGCAGCGTGGCCAGAACCTGCCGTACCTCGCCCAGCACCTCCTTGCTGGCGGCCTTGATGGTGGTCAGGGCCGTACGCGCCTGCTCGGGGTCCTCGTCCAGCAGGGCGAGTCCGACGCCCGCCTGGACGTTGATGACGGAGATGCTGTGCGCCAGCACGTCGTGCAGCTCGCGGGCGATGCGCAGCCGCTCCTCGTCGGCCCGCCGCCGCGCGGCGGCCGCCCGCTCGGCTCGCATACGCGCGAACTGTTCGCGCCGTACGCGCGCCAGCTCGGACACCGCCACGACCGCCACCACCAGGACGGTGACGAACAGCTGCTCTCCCCAGGGCGCGGGCCCGTCGCCCGACGGCGGCAGCCAGCGGTAGAGCCAGTGGCCGACCAGCAGATGGCTCGCCCAGACCAGCCCGACGGCCGTCCAGGCCGCCACCCGCTGCCCCGCGACGACGGCCGCGAAGCAGCCGAGGGCGACGGAGAGCAGGAAGGGGCCGTACGGATATCCGGCGGCGAGGTAGGCGGCGGTGGCCGCCGCGGTACCGAGGGCGACCGTACGGGGGAAGCGGTGCCGCCAGAGCAGCGGCACCATGCCCGCGAGCAGCAGCGCGTGGGCGAGCGCGTCGAGATCGACGCGGTCCGGCTGGTTCCGCGCCGCGAACCGCGTGCCGACCAGCACGAACACGGTGAGGACGGCCGTGGAGGCCCAGGGCAGCCGCGTATCGGGGGAGCCCCGGAACAGCCACGCGCCGAACCGGCCGCCCGGCGGCATGTCACCGTCGTCGTCCCGGGACCGCCACCGGTCCGGGCCGAGGCCGTCGCCGGAGCCGCGGCAGGGCCGCGCCCACGGCGGCCGTCCGTTCTCCATTCCGCCACGCTAGACCGGAACGCCGTACGGGGCGTCAGCCCGGCGCGGTGATCGGACGTACTCCACAGGGAGTAGCCGACGACGGGACACCGCCTCCGGCGGTCTGCCCCGTCACGGCCGGTCCATCGCCCCCAGCGCCCGCCGCGCGACCGGATGCGTCCGTACGATTTCGGCCAGCGTCGTCGTCCCCCGGACGATCTTCGCGAAGGCGTGCCAGGCGGGCCGGAAGCCGGTCAGGGCCGCGTGGATCATGCCGGGGCGGCGCGAGAAGACGGTGAGCATCCGGCGGCCCACCCCCATCTCCACGCCCAGCCCGGCCTTGATCGCGAAGGCGTAGTTCAGCGCCTGGCGCCGCGCGTCCACCGCGTCATGGGCCTCCGAGACGCGGACCGCCCACTCCCCCGCGAGCCGCCCGGAGCGCAGCGCGAAGGAGATGCCCTCGCGGGTCCACGGCTCCAGCAGCCCGGCCGCGTCGCCGCACACCAGGACCCGGCCGCGGGAGAGCGGCGAGTCGTCGGCGCGGCAGCGGGTCAGGTGCCCGGAGGAGATGCTCGGCTCGAAGCCCGCCAGGCCGAGCCGGCCGATGAAGTCGTCCAGGTAGCGCTTGGTCGCGGCGCCCTCGCCGCGGGCCGAGATCACACCGACGGTGAGGGTGTCGCCCTTGGGGAAGACCCAGCCGTAGCTGCCCGGGATCGGGCCCCAGTCCACCAGCACCCGCCCGGCCCAGTCCTCGGCGACCGTCGGCGGGACGGGGATCTCCGCCTCCAGGCCCAGGTCGACCTGGGCCATCTTCACGCCGACGTGCGCGCCTATCCGGCCGGCGCTGCCGTCGGCGCCGACCACGGCGCGGGCCAGCACCACCTCGCCGTCGCCCAGCACGACGGCGACGGTCCGCCGGTCGGGCACCGCCGAGCCGTGCTGTTCGACCCGGGAGACCGTGACGCCGGTGCGCAGCTCGGCGCCGGCATCCTGGGCCGTCTTGACCAGCTGGGCGTCGAACTCGGGGCGGTTGATGAGCCCGAAGAGCATGTGCTTCGAGCGGCGGGTGCGGGTCAGCTTCCCGTTGAGCGAGAAGGTGACCGCGTGCACCCGGTCGCGCAGCGGCAGGTCGAAGCCGGGCGGCAGGGCGTCGCGGGACGGCCCGATGATGCCGCCGCCGCAGGTCTTGTACCGGGGCAGTTCGGCTTTCTCCAGGAGCAGGACGCGGCGTCCCGTACACGCCGCGGCGTAGGCGGCCGAGGCACCGGCGGGCCCCGCGCCCACCACCACGACGTCCCACACCTGCTGGTTCCCCTCGGCTGCGTTGTCGCTGCTCACCTGTGCTTCTGCTCCCGTTCGATGCCGTGCCGCGTACCGCCCGCATCCTACGGCTCGCCCTCCGGCGAGCGTCCTGTGGGAAGATCGGCCCCACAATCGCCCGTACGTACGGTTGGTCCGGTGCGGCGCGCCGGACGGACCCGCACGTGAACCCACGTGTACAACGCCGCGCCCACAAGGAGCGTTCCATGCCTGACAGCCCGCTCGCGCACACCGTCGCCTCGCTGCAGTCCCGGGCCAGGACCGAGCTGGCCGAACTGGTGGCCTTCAAGTCCGTCGCGGATCCGGCGCAGTTCCCGCGGAGCGAGTGCGAGGCCGCAGCGGAGTGGGTGGCGGGCGCGCTGCGGGCCGACGGCTTCACGGACGTGGCGCTGCTGGACACCCCGGACGGCACCCGGTCCGTGTACGGCTACCTGCCGGGCCCGGCGGGCGCGCCGACCGTGCTGCTGTACGCCCACTACGACGTGCAGCCGCCGCTGGACGAGTCGGCCTGGATATCGCCGCCCTTCGAGCTGACCGAGCGGGACGGCCGCTGGTACGGGCGCGGCGCCGCCGACTGCAAGGGCGGCCTGATCATGCACCTGACGGCGCTGCGGGCGCTCAAGGAGCACGGCGGCGTGCCGGTCAACGTCAAGGTGATCGTGGAGGGCTCGGAGGAGCAGGGCACCGGCGGCCTGGAGCGGTACGCCGAGGCCCACCCCGAACTACTCACCGCCGACACCATCGTGATCGGCGACACCGGCAACTTCCGCGTCGGCCTGCCGACGGTCACGGCGACGCTGCGCGGTATGACGCTGGTCCGCGTCCAGGTGGACACCCTGGCGGGCAACCTGCACTCCGGCCAGTTCGGCGGTGCCGCCCCGGACGCGCTGGCGGCGCTGATCCGCGTACTGGACTCGCTGCGCGGCGAGGACGGCTCGACGACGATCGACGGGCTGGAGGCCGACGCGACCTGGGAGGGGCTGCAGTACCCGGAGGAGGAGTTCCGCCAGGACGCCAAGGTGCTCGACGGCGTCGGCCTGACCGGCGGCGGCACGGTCGCCGACCGCATCTGGGCCCGCCCGGCCGTCACCGTCCTCGGCATCGACTGCCCGCCGGTGGTCGGCGCCACGCCGTCCGTGCAGGCGGGCGCGCGGGCACTGGTGAGCCTGCGGATTCCGCCGGGCACCGACGCGGTGAAGGCGACCGAACTGCTCACCGCCCACCTGGAGAACGCCGCCCCCTGGGGCGCGCGGGTCTCGGTCGAGCAGGTCGGCCAGGGCCAGCCGTTCCGCGCGGACACCGGCAGCCCGGCGTACGCGTCGATGGCGTCGGCAATGCGCGAGGCGTACGACGGCACGGAGATGCAGACGTCCGGTATGGGCGGATCGATCCCGCTGTGCAACACCCTGGCGGCGCTCTACCCGGAGGCCGAGATCCTGCTCATCGGCCTCAGCGAGCCGGAGGCGCAGATCCACGCGGTCAACGAGAGCGTCTCGCCCGAGGAGCTGGAGCGCCTCTCGCTCGCCGAGGCGCTGTTTCTCCAGCGGTACGCCGAGCAGTACGCGCAGCGGTAGCAGCCGCCGGCAGCGAAGCCGTACGGCACCGGCAGCCCGTACGCCACCGGCCGGGAGCCCTCCCTGCCGTCGCCCCGGACCCTGTGTCTGATTCCGGAACCAGCCGCAGGACCTCATCCCACAGGGACGCCCGCCTCAAGGTTGAGCGGGCGTCCCTGTTCGCGTGCGCGCAGGGCCCAGCGGAGCCGGTTCCAGCGCACCGGGGGCAGCATGTCCGCCGCTTCTTCCTCGGTGGCGAAACGCCAGCCGCGCAGTTCCGGCCCCGGCAGGAGCAGGTCGCGGATCTGCTCGCCGGCCAGCCGGCCGCCGTCGAAGAGCATCCGCAGCCCGCCGAAGCCGGGCGGCTGGGGCGGCTCCCAGTCGAGCACCAGCAGGCGGGGCGGGCTGTGCAGTTGGATGCCCAGTTCCTCGGTCACCTCGCGGAGCCCGGCGCGGGCCGGCGGTTCGCCGGGCTCCACCACACCGCCCGGGAACTCCCAGCCCGGCTTGTACGTCGGGTCCACCAGCAGCACCCGGTCGGCGTCGTCGAAGAGCAGCACCCCGGCTGCCAGGGTCTCCGCCGTGGGTTCGGGTGTCTGCACGATGTCGCAGGCCCCGGCCCCCGCCCGGACCGCCTCGGCGATCCGCTCGGCGGTCTCCCTGGGCGTCAGCCGGGCGGTGTCGATGACGTGCGCGTCCTGCTTGAGCCAACCGAGCGCGTCCTCGTACGACTCCAGGTGGGTCAGGTCCCGGCCGCGCGCGCCCCGGCCGCGCGCGCCGTCGCCGGTGTGGTCCGTACGCCGCGCCAGACGCTCGCGGAGGATCGTTTCCTCGGCGTGCAGCAGAACGTGGCGCACGGGCACCCGGCGCGAGGCGAGGCCGCCGAATATCTCGTCCCGGTACTCCTGGCGCAGCAGTGGCATCGGCGTGACGAGCGGCCCCGGCACCTCGTGGAGCAGGGCCGCCGCGGTGTCCACGACGAGCCGGCGCCAGGCCGGCAGGTCCTGGTAGTCGCCGATCTCCTCCAGCCGCGCGGCGGGCAGCATCAGCCGCAGTTCACTTCCGACCAGTTCGGGGTCGTAGAGCGTGCTTCCGGGAAGCAGGTCCAGCAGGTACCGGGCCGCGGTGGACTTTCCCGCACCGGACGCGCCGTTCAGCCAGACGATCACATTGCCCCCTTGTCCCTAGACCCCAGTGAGTTGCCCGTAACACCCTGCCACGGAAACTTTTGCGGGGCCCGGCCTAGCCGCGGGCGGCCGGGGACGTGGCCTTTTCCACCTTCGGCGCGATCCCGGCAGGTTTGAAGACGCCCTTGTACGCGCTGATGGCGGCGACGGCGGCGACCAGGATGCTGCTCACCACGTCCTTTCCGGCGAAGTCCCCGGCGAAGAGCGCGCTCCCCAGTCCCACCAGCACCGACACCATCACCTGCACCAGCGTTCTGGCGGCCTGCGACCACTCGGGCCGGTTGATGACCGCGATGAGGATGGGCGACGCGAATCCCACGATCAGCGCCCACATCTGTGCGTTCGTCATGACGGTTCCCTTCCCGCTCGGGATGTAGCCGGAGCGTCGCCGCCCCGGGCGCACCCGGCAAGGGCCCGCGCGCGGTTTTCCCGTACGCGGGCGCCCGTTCCCGGACCCTCCCGTCACCCTTTGTTCGCGCCCAGGGTGAGTCCCGCGATGAAGTGCCGTTGCAGAAGGAGGAACACGACGATCGTGGGGAGGGCGACGATGACCGAGCCCGCGGCCAGCAGGTTGTAGTCCGTGAAGAACTGCCCGCGCAGATTGTTCAGGGCCGAGGTGACCGGGAGTTTGTCGCCGGTGGACAGGAAGACCAGGCCCCAGAGGAAGTCGTTGTACATCCAGGTGAATTGCAGGGTGCCCAGGGCGGCGAGGGCCGGGCGGCACAGCGGGAGCGTCACGTGCCGGTAGCGCGTCCACACCCCGGCGCCGTCCACGATCGCGGCCTCCAGGATTTCCGGCGGCAGGGTCCGCATGAAATTCGCGAGCACGAAGACGCAGAAGCCCAGTTGGAAGGCGACCTGTACGGCGAGCACCGCCCACAGCGAGTCGTAGAGCGTCAGCGAGTCGGACATCCGGTACGGCAGCGGCACCTTGTTGAAGAGCACGTAGAGCGGGGTGACGATGACCTGTTGCGGCAGCAGGTTCCCGGCCGTGAAGACCATCAGCAGGACCAGGGAACCGCGCAGCCGCAGCCGGGCCACCGCGAAGGCGGTGAACGACGCCAGGAAGAGGGTGATCAGCACGCCCGGCACGGTGATCAGCAGTGAGTTCAGGAAATGCCGTCCCATGCCCGAATCGGTGAACGCCTGCCGGTAGTAGTCGAGGGAGAGCCGGCTCGGCAAGGAGAAATAGCCGTCCCGGGCGGTCTCCTCGTACGGGCGCAGCGACGCGTAGACGGCCAGCAGCAGCGGGGCGAGGAAGGCGAGCGAGACGGCGAGCAGAAAGGCGTGCACGCCGAAACGGCCGCGGCGGCCGGGCGGGCCGCCGGGGCGCGCCGGGCGCCGGACGCGTACCGCGGAAACGGTCATCGCCGCTGTTCCCCCCTCAGTTCCTGGACGAGATAGGTGATGATGAATCCGAGGGAGACCAGCAGCAGGACGACCGCGATGGCCGAGCCGAAACCGATCCGGCTGGCCTCGCCGATGATGTTGTCGGTCACCAGCACGGACAGCAGTTCCAGCCCGTTGCGGCCCTTGTTGACGGCGTAGACGATGTCGAAGGCGCGCAGTGCCTCGATGACGGTGATGACGCCGACGATGACATTGACCGGGCGCAGCGCCGGCAGCACGACCCGGAAGAACGCCTGCCGTTCGTTCGCGCCGTCGATCGCCGCGGCCTCCTTGAGTTCCGGGTCGACGGATTTCAGCCCGGCGAGATAGAGGATCATCACGTATCCGGTGTGCCGCCAGCAGGCGGCCAGCAGGACCATCCAGATGTTGAGGTCCGGGTCGCCGAGCCAGTCGACGGGATTGTCCTGGTTTCCCAGCAGGGCGTTCAGCGCGCCCTGGTCGCGGGAGAGGATCAGCTGGGCGATGAAGCCGACGACGGCGAGCGAGAGCACCACCGGCATGTAGAGCGTGGACTGGTAGAAGCGGCTGAACCGTACGCCGCGGTCGATGAGGACGGCGAGCAGCAGCCCGAACGGCGTGGCGAGCAGCCCGAGGGCGGCCAGCCACAGCAGGTTGTTGCGGACCGCCGGCCAGAATTGCGGGTAATCGGCGAAGAGGTCCGCGTAATTGCCGAAACCCGCCCAGTGGAGGTCGCCGACGCCGTCCCAGGTGGTGAAGGACAAAGCGACGGAGGCCAGGGTGGGCCCCCAGACCAGGGCGAGGTCGAGCAGGATCGGCAGGCCCAGGAGGACGCACAGGACGGCGAGGTCGCGGCGGGTGTGGCGGCGCGGGCCCCGGCGCCGTGCGGGGCGCGGCGCCACGGTCTTCGGCGGGGTGGCCGGCCGGGTGCCGGTCGTCCGGTTCACGGTGGTCACGGCGTCAGTCCGCGGCGAATATCTGTTTCTTCTGCCGCTCGATGCCGTTCACCAGCCCGTCGATGTCGTCCGGGTCGCCGATGAACTGCTGGATCGCCTGGATCAGTACGGTCGAGGCGAAATCGGGGCGGGTGTCGCGGTCCATGAACTGCGATATCTGCCGGGCCCCGGAGACCAGCCGGACGGCCTTCTTCTGCAGGGCGTCGTAGGAGCCGGTGCCGGCCCCGCTATTGACCGCCACGTTGTTCGGGTCGCTTTTGAGGTAGATCAGTTCGGCCTGCGGGGTGGCGAGGAATGTCAGCAGGTCCTCGGCCCCGGCCCGGTTGCGGGCCTTCTTCGCCAGCAGGAATCCGTCCACCGGTGCCTCGACCGCCTCCTGCCCGAATGCCGGATCGATCTCGGGGAACGGGAAGAAGTCCAGGTCCGCGCGGTTGTGAGCGGTGAACTGCTGGCCCGGGTGCGGCAGTCCGAGCACCGCCATACCGGTCTTCTTCTGCTGGAGGGACTGCGCCGCCTCCTGCCAGGTCCGCCCGTTCGCGCCTTTCTGGTGGTACGGCAGCAGGCCGCGCCACAGGTCGAAGACCTGCCGTACCTGGGGGCTGGTCCAGGATTTCTCCCCGCGCATCAGCGCGATGTGGAAGTCGTAGCCGTTGGCCCGCATGTCCAGGTAGTCGAAGGTGCCCATGGCGGGCCAGCCTTCCTTGTCGCCCAGGGCGAATGGGGTGAGGCCGTCCTTCTGCATCTGCCGGGCGAGCGCGCGGTATTGATCGAAGTTCTTCGGGATCTCATAACCCCGCGTCCGGAAAACGCTCTTACGGTGGAAGACCGCCCACGGGTAATAGTAGTACGGCACGAAGTACTGCTTGCCGTCCTCGCCCGTGGACTGTTTCTTCACCGCGTCGGAGAACCCGTCGAACTCCCTCCAGAGATCACTGATGTCGGCGAGCAGGCCCTTTCGCGCGAAGTACTGCATGCGGTAACCGGCGAACCACGTGAAGACGTCATCGGGCGTGCCCTGGAGGTAGCGGTTGATGTTCTCCTGGAAGTTCTCGTGGTTGACCGTGTTGACCTTCACGTCCTTCTTCGACTTCTTCTCGTACGCCGCGAAGGCGTCGGCGTACGCCCGCTTCGGCACCGCGTCGGAGGCGTTGGACCCCAGGGTGACGCCGCCGTCCGGACCGTCGCCGCACGCGGTGAGCAGCGCGGGTACGGCGACCGCCCCCGCACCGGCCGCCGCGCCGCGCAACAGGGACCTCCGGGTCACCCCGCGCACCGCCCGGTGCGCGCACCCGCCCGGGCCGTTTCCCGATGAGTGGACCATGTCTCCCCCTCCTCAGCGATGGAACCGAACAGAACCGAACGCGAGTGCTGGGATCTCACTCCCAACGGGTGCATCCGTCAAGGCTTTTGGCGGGCTGCTCCCCGACCGCCGCCTTTTGTCTTCCAACACAGTCCAACAAGCCTTACCGTAAACACTCGCTATTGACCGGTACATGACTTCACTGCTCTCTCCGAGAACGGAGGACGCGCATCATGCACCCGCACACCCCCCTCACTCCCCGGCGCGCCCGGCGAAGAGTCGTCGGAGCGCTCTCCGCGGCCTTCCTGTGCGCGGCGGGGATGACGGCCGTGCCCGCCGCGGCCCGTACGGCCGACACCGGGGCCGCGCCTGCCACCACGCCCGCCGCGACAGCCGCGTCCGCCGCCCCGCGGCTGCCCGACGGCCTGGCCAGGACGCCTCCGATGGGCTTCAACAACTGGAACTCCACCCACTGCGGAGCCGACTTCAACGAGGCGATGATCAAGGGGATCGCCGACCTCTTCGTCGAGAAGGGCCTCAAGGCCGCGGGCTACGAGTACGTCAACCTCGACGACTGCTGGGCCCAGAAGGACCGGGACGCGAACGGCAAGCTCGTCCCGGACACCACCCGCTTCCCCAACGGCATCAAGGCGCTGGCCGACTACGTCCATTCCAAGGGGCTGAAGCTCGGCATCTACACCAGCGCCGGTACCACGACCTGTGCCAGGGCCATGCCCGGCGCGCTGGGCCACGAGTACTCCGACGCCCGGCAGTTCGCCGACTGGGGAGTGGACTACCTGAAATACGACAACTGCAACAACCAGGGGGTGGACGCGAAGCAGCGCTACACCACGATGCGCGACGCCCTGAAGGCGACGGGCCGCCCCATCGTCTACAGCATTTGCGAGTGGGGCGAGAACAAGCCGTGGGAGTGGGCGGCGGATGTCGGGCACCTGTGGCGCACCACCGGCGACATCGGTGACGTGTGGGACAGCGTGGTGGGGATCTTCAAGGAGAACGCGCCGCTGGCCAAGTACGCCGGTCCCGGCCACTGGAACGACCCGGACATGCTGGAGGTCGGCAACGGCGGCATGACGGACACCGAGTACCGCAGCCACTTCTCCCTGTGGTCGATGATGGCCGCGCCGCTGCTGATCGGCACCGACCTGCGCAAGGCGTCCCGGGCGACGTACGACATCCTCGGCAACCGCGAGATCATCGGGCTCGACCAGGACCCGCTGGGCAAGCAGGCCGAGGTGCTGAAGTCGGCGGGCGGCCGGTGGGTGCTGAGCAAGCCGCTGGCCGACGGCGACCGGGCGGTGGCGCTGTTCAACGAGTCCGACCGGCCGCAGCGCATCGCCACCACCGCCAAGGAGGCGGGCCTGCCGCAGGCGAGCGGCTACCGGCTGCGGGACCTGTGGAAGCACGAGGACACCCACACCGCCGGTGAGATCGCCGCGACCGTACCGGCGCACGGCACCCTGGTGTACCGCGTCTCCCCCGACCGCCGCTGGGCGCACTACCCGCCGGCCGTCGAGACCGGCGCCGACGGCATCGAGCCGATCGAGGTCGGCGCACAGGCCCGGGTGGCCACGCTCACCCGCAACCTCGGCCGGACCCCGGCGTTCGACGTCAAGGTCTCCCTCAAGGGCCCGCAGGGCTGGCGCGTCGAGCCGGTCACGTCCACCGGATCGCCCTCCCTGCCGCCGGACAAGGAACTGGTCACCGCCTGGAAGATCGCACCGCTGGCGGGGACGAAGCCCGGCGCGTACGAGCTGGCGCTGACCACCGACTACCGCTCCGCGCGCGGGCAGCGGGTCACGCAGACGCTGCCGCTGCCGGTCTTCGCCGTACAGGCGCCGCCCGCCGGCACCTCGTACGCCAGCGACCTGACCTGGATCACCGCCACCAACGGCTACGGGCCGGTCGAGCGGGACATGAGCGTGGGCGGGCCCCGGGCCGGTGACGGCACGCCGCTCCGTATCGGCGGCGTGACCTACCCCAAGGGGCTGGGCGCCCACGCGCCCAGTGAGATCACGTACTACACGGGCGGCACCTGCTCGGCGTTCAGCGCGCAGGTCGGCGTGGACGACGAGACCGGCGACCAGGGCTCGGTGTCCTTCGAGGTGTGGGCCGACGGGCAGCGGGTCGCCGAGAGCGGCAAGCTGACCGGCAAGGACCCGGCGAAGGCGGTCAGCGCGTCGGTCGCCGGGGCGCGCACCGTACGGCTGGTGGTGCAGGACGTCGGTGACGGGTACCAGTACGACCACGGCGACTGGGCCGACGCCAAGTTCAGCTGCTGACGCGCCGTCACGGCCGCATCGGCCGGGCGGGCTCCGGGCCCGCCCGGCCATCGGCGTACGGCCGTCCGGCGTCAGCAGGTCGGCAGCCCCGGCACCGGCCCGTCGTTCTTGCCGCCCTTGACGTAGACGACGCTGACGTAGACGCCGGAGTTGCCGCTGTCGTCGTCCGTCTTCCCCCACCAGGTGTTCGTCCAGCGGCTGAAGGTCTCGCGGCGGCCCAGGTCCGCCTGGCAGTAGAAGTAGTTGGTGCCCGCGTTCAGCGTGCCGACGCGCCGGAAGGAGGCGGTGTACGAGGCGGCGGTGCGCCACACCTGGCAGTCGAACTTGCCCCCGCCGATGGACACGCACGCGCGGGGCTCGGGCCCGCCTCCTCCGGGGGCGGTGGCGCCGCCGGCACCGCCCGGCCCGGCGGAAGCGCTGCCGCCCGTACCCTTTCCGGGGCTGCTGTTGCCGCCGGGCTTCTCCGATGCCGCGCCTCGCGTCGGCTTGGCGGAGGCGGCAGGCCCGGCACTCTCCTTCTGCGCACCGTCCCCGGTCGCTTTCCCGTGCCCCTCCGGTTTCACCTCCCCCGTCTCCTTCGGGGCGCCCGACGCACCGGCCGGCCCGGCCTGTTCCTCCGGGGAGCCGCTGGGCGGACGCTCGGCGACCGTACGGCCGGAGTCCTGGTTCATCAGGGCGTACGTCACTCCGCCACCCGCCAGCAGCACGGCCGCCACGGCGGCGGCGAGCACGGCGGGACGGCGCCCGCGCCCGGCCGGACGCGGGCGGTCGCCCGGGACCGGTACGGCGCTGGACTCCCGCTCCCCCAGGCTCGCCGCGGCGGACGCCGGTACGCCAACCGGCCCTGTTCGAATGGGACTTGCTCCCCCACCGCCCGGCGGCGGAGGCAGCGGCGCGGACCGGACGTCCGGCGCGGTCGGCGTGCGCGCGGCGCCCAGCGCCATCGTGTCCCGCCCGTCGGCCACCGCCGCCAGCATCGCCCGCGCGTCGGCCGCGCTCGGCCGGGCGGCCGGGTCCTTGGCCATCAGCGCGTGCAGCACCGGCGTCAGCGGACCGGCCCGGCCCGGCTCGGGCAGCGGTTCGGAGACGATCGCCGTCAGGGTCGACCACACCGACGTCCGGCGGAACGGCGCGCCGTTGCCCTCCACCGCCGCGTACAGCGTCATGCCCAGCGACCAGATGTCCGAGGCGGGCGACGGCGGCTGCCCCTGGGCCCGCTCCGGCGGCAGATAGTCGAGCGAGCCGACCAGTTCGCCGCTGCGGGTCAGATGGGTGGTCGCCCCGTCGTCCGGCGCCTCGATGCTGGCGATGCCGAAGTCGGTGAGCACCACGCGGCCCACCCCGGCGCCCGGGCGGCCCGCGCGCCGCGCCCAGCCCTCCAGCAGGACGTTGCCGGGCTTGACGTCCCGGTGCAGCACGCCGACCTGGTGGGCTGCGTCCAGCGCGTCCATCACCTTGGCGCCGATGGCGGCGATGTCGCGCGGGCCGATGGCGCCGTACCGGTCGAGGGCGTCGTCCAGCGAGGGGCCGTCGACCAGCTCCATGACGATGACCGGGCGCCCGTCCTCGTCGATCACATCGTGCACGGTGACCACGCCGGAGTGCCGGACACGGGCCGCGGCGCGCGCCTCGCGCTGCATACGGGTGCGCAGGTCGGCCAGTTCCGGCGCGGACGCGTCGGTGTAGGCGCGCAGCACCTTGACGGCGACCTCCCGGCCCAGCACCTCGTCCACGGCCCGGCACACGACGCCCATACCGCCGCGCCCGATCTGCCCGGTGACCCGGTAGCGCCCGCCGAGCACCCGCCCCGTCAGGTCCCCGCCGCCGGAGCCCCCGCCACGGGCCGCGCCGCCCACGTCACCCGGCTCGTCCACACCGTCCACGCCCCTCGCCCCGTTCGCACCACTCGTCCCCGGTCATGGTCGGCAACAGCCTAGGGCGCGTGCCGGGCCCCGCGAACCGTTCAGACCGTCGGGACGAAGGCATCGAGACGGGACTGTTGCGCGGCCGCCGCCGCGGCGCCCACCACCCCGGCGTCCGTCCCCATCTGTGCCGGTACGACCGTGATGCCGCGGACGAAGGAGAGCGTCGCGTAGTCGTCCAGGGCGCGGCGCAGGGGGACGAAGAGGGTGTCGCCCGCGCCGGCCACGCCGCCGCCGATCACCGCGATCTCGATCTCGACGAGCGCCGCGGTGGCCGCGATCCCGGCGGCCAGCGCCTGCGCGGCCCGCTCGAAGGAGTGACGGGCCACCGGGTCGCCGGCGCGGGCCGCCGCGGCCACGGCGGCGGCGCTGGTGTCCCCGCCGGGGCCGGGCCGCCAGCCGTTCTCCAGGGCGCGGCGGGCGATGTTGGGGCCGCTGGCGATGCGTTCGACGCAGCCGCGGGCGCCGCACGGGCACGGGTCGCCGTCGAGGTCCACGCTGATGTGGCCGATGTGCCCGGCGTTTCCGGTCGGGCCGGGGTGCAGCTGCCCGCCCAGCACCAGGCCGCCGCCGACGCCCGTGGAGACCACCATGCACAGGGCGTTGGCGTAGCCGCGGGCGGCGCCCTGCCAGTGTTCGGCGGCGGTCATCGCCACGCCGTCGCCGACCAGGACGACCGGGAGCGCGCCGACCAGCGCCTGGACTTCCGCGACGACCGGGAAGTCGCGCCAGCCGGGGATGTTGACCGGGCTGACCGTGCCGCGCCGGGCGTCCACCGGCCCCGCGCTGCCGATGCCGACGGCCGCCACCCCGGCCCACTCGGGGCGCGCGGTCAGGTCCGCCACGACCTCGGCGAGCGCGCGCAGGACGGCGGCGCCGTCCTGGTCGGCGGGGGTGGGCCGGGTGGTGCGTACGAGCAGTGTGCCCCGCTCGTCCACCAGCGCTCCGGCGATCTTGGTGCCGCCGATGTCCAGCGCTGCGCTGAGGTCCGTCTGCATCGGTGTGGAATCTCCTGGTGGCGCGGGGGCCGGAGGGTGTGGGTCCGGCACGGGAACGCCAGTCTCGTCGCGTTTGACAACGTTGTCCAGAGGTTATGCTCGTCGCCGTGCCGCGCACCGTCGCACGGCACCGCCGGGCGCTCCGCCCGGCCGGTCCCACACACCGGCCGCCCGGTCGCGCCCTGTCCCATCATCGGCGTACCGGACCGGGAACCGCCACACCCGCCCCGCCCGTCTCTCCAGCAACAGCCGGAGCGAGTGCCGGAGCCGCCGTGGCCGCACCAGGGCCGGCCGCCGCGCCCGCCCCGGCGCCCGCCGCCGCCGACAGAATCAGGACCGCGCACCGTGACCGACACCGCCCGGGGCACCTCCCGCCGCTACGGCAGCCGGCCGACGATGAAGGATGTCGCGGCGCGCGCCGGGGTCGGCCTGAAGACGGTTTCCCGGGTGGTCAACGGCGAACCCGGCGTCACGCCCGACACCGAACGCCGCGTCCAGGACGCCATCACCGCCCTCGGCTTCCGCCGCAACGACTCCGCGCGCATCCTGCGCAAGGGCCGCACCGCCAGCATCGGCCTGGTCCTGGAGGACCTCGCCGACCCCTTCTACGGGCCGCTGAACCGCGCCGTCGAGGAGGTCGCCCGCGACCACGGCGCGCTGCTGATCAACGGGTCCAGCGCCGAGGACCCCGCACGCGAACAGGAGCTGGTGCTCGCGCTGTGCGCGCGCCGGGTGGACGGGCTGGTGATCATCCCGGCCGCGGACGACCACCGCTATCTGGAGCCGGAGATCGCGGCGGGCGTGGCGACCGTCTTCGTGGACCGCCCGGCGGGCCGGATCGAGGCGGACACGGTGCTCTCCGACAGCTTCGGCGGCGCCCGCGACGCGGTGGCGCACCTGATCGCGCACGGCCACCGCCGCATCGGTTTCCTCGGCGACCAGCCGCGTATCCACACCGCCGCCGAGCGGCTGCGCGGCTACCGCAGCGCGATGGCCGAGGCCGGGCTGCCGGTGGACGAGGCGTGGGTCTCCCTCGGCTCGACCGCGCCGGACCGGGTGCGCTTCGCGGCCACCGCCATGCTCGACGGGCCGCGGCCGGTCACCGCGCTGTTCGCGGGCAACAACCGGGTGACGGTCACCGCGGTCCGGGTGCTCGCCGAACGCCCGCACCCGGTCGCCCTGGTGGGCTTCGACGACTTCGAGCTGGCCGACCTGATCTCCCCCGCGATCACGGTCGTGGCGCAGGACGCGGCACGACTCGGCCGCACCGCCGCCACCATGCTGTTCCGCCGCCTCGACGGCACCGACGGGCCGCCACGACGCGAAGAAATCCCCACCCGCCTCATCCCCCGCGGCTCAGGCGAACTGCCACCCCCGGCAGGCAACTGATCAGCGCCGCCGCCCTCGGGCGTCAGCCGTCGTCCGGATCGCCCCTGGAAGCCCGCCGCCCCCGGGTGAACGCGAGGACGCTGCCGACGACGGCGATCAGGGCGATGGCCAGGGCGATGCTGATGCCGCCCTCGGTGTCCCAGTACACGTCCTCCAGGCTGATCAGCAGTGCCGCCTCGTCGACGACCAGGGCGAGGCCCACCCCGTAGGCCAGTCCCAGCCAGGCGCGTGCCCGCGCCGAGCGTTCGGCCAGGCTTGCCGCGCCCACCACCGCGAGCAGCAGGATGCCCCATACGTAGTGGTGCAGGTGCACCCCGCCGGCCTGTACGTCGCCGACCCCGGCCACGTCGATGTGGATGAGCCAGGTCAGCAGGCGCATCCCGCCGAAGGTGAGCGCGAACCCCCACCAGGCCAGGATGAAACCGCGGCGCTTCGGGGAGATGCCGGGCAGCACGCGCAGCCACAGCGAGCGGCGCTGCGTGCGCCCGGACGGTGCCCGGCCGGATGTCTTCGCGGAGTTCATCCGACCCCTCCCACCGTGAACTTCCCGATCAGTGCGGCCATGGCGTCCGGCGCGCCGAAGTGGGCCGCGTGGGCGGCGCCCGGGAGGTCCGTGGCGCGCCCGTCGGCGACCAGGCCCGCCACGCGCCGGGTCCAGGTGCCGGAGGCGATGGTGTCACCCGCTCCCCGTACGACGAGCGTGGGCGCGCGGACGCGGGACAGGTTCCCCTCGAATGATCCGGCCGCGTCCCGCAGCGCGTGGCCGAAGGAAGCGGCGCAGCGCAGGGGGCCGGTCACCAGGTAGTCGAAGGCGGCCAGGCGGAGCAGGCCGATGGGCTCCTTGGGGGCGTCCGCGACGAGCCGGGCGAACTGGCGCCACCCGGAGATCCCCGGTTCGAGCGCCGGACCGACCAGTACGAGGTGGCTGACCAGGTGGGGGTGGCGGGCGGCCAGGGAAGCGGCCACCTGGCAGCCGACCGAGTTGGCGACCAGCACACTCGGGCCCGGGGACAGCCGCTGGAGCAGGCGGGCCAGGGCATCGGCGCACTGTGCGACATCGGGTGCGCGCGGCGCGGCGGCCCGCGAGCGCGCGTTGCCCGGCAGGTCCGGCACCAGTACGGTCGCCCCGCCCGCGGCCAGCCGGCGCGCGAGCGGCACGAAGTACCGCCCCGAGAGTCCGAGGCCGTGGACGAGCACCATGGCCGGGCGGTCCTCGCGTGGCGGAGGCCCGTAGCCGCGGGTGAAGAAACCGGCGTGAGTCATGTGATCCACATGCCCGCCATCACCGCCCGTACAACCCGGCCTCAACCGGGCGCAATCCCCCTCAACCGCCGGCCCCGGCGTCGAACCGCCGTACGAACACGTCGTACGCGCCGTTGGTGTCCCCCGGCACCAGGTCCGGCAGGACCGAGCCGAAGACCACGCTGCGGCCGTCCCGGCTCAGCGCGTGCTGGGCGGCGTGGTTCAGGTAGCCGTTCGCGACCGGGTACTGCTCGCCGGTACGCAGGTCGTGCAGTGTCAGCCGGCCGTCGTAGTTCTCCAGCACGCGCTGCCCGTCGCCGCTGACGGCCGTGGGGAAGCCGCGCTCCCGGCCCACCTGCCGGGTGTGCCGGGAGCGCAGGTCGTGTACGTAGCCGAACCAGCCGGGTGCTCCGGAGCGGACCGGTGTGCGCCGGGAGTCCGCGCTGAACGTCACGGCGCGGCCGTTGTCGCTCAACTCGCCCAGCCGCAGGCGCCGTTCATCCATCGGCGTGCCGTCGGGGTTCAGGTCGGCCCGGCGCACGGTGCCCGTCCAGCGGTCCCGTACGAAGAGGTCCTGCCCGCCGCCCTCCGGCTCGTCGAGCACGTACGCGACCCACCGGCCCGTCCCGCTCAGCGAGACACCGCGCACGATCCCGTACTTCGCGTTGTCGCCCGGCGCCTTGGGGGTGATCAGTTCGGTGCGGCCGGTGAGCGTGTCGTGTACGTAGTCGAGCACCGGGCCGTCCGGTGCGGGGCCGGTGGCCCGGAAGGCGACCGAACGGCCGTGTGCGCTCAGCGAGGTGACCTCGCCGCTCCCGCCGCCGGCCGGGGAGCCGGGCGGCGGGACCAGGTGGGTGGTGCGGCCGGTGCGGCGGTCGTGCAGGTACGCGGAACGCTTTCCGACGTATCCGGTGGAGTACGCGACGAAGCGGCCGTCGGCGCTGATGCGCGGGACGTTGTCGATCCCGGCCCCGTCCTCGCGCCGTGCGCCCGGTATCCGCTCGACCCGCCCGGTACGCAGGTCCTTGACGGCCAGTATGTGGGACGAATTCCCCTCGCCGCCCAGCTCGGGCGCGCCGGTCCAGAAGGCCACATAGCGGCCGTCGGCGCTGATCGAGGCGATGTGCGACGGGCCGGACAGCTGGCCGCCGTCCGCCGCCGTACTCACCCGGGTGACGGTGGACGCGCCCCCGTCACCGGCCCACGCCGCCTCCCCCGACAACAGCACCCCGACCGCGACGGCCACGCTCAGGCCCGTACGTATCCGCTTCGCCATGTTCCCCCCTGGTCTCCGCCACCCCGCCCGTACGGGGTACGCGCATACAAGCGCGCCCGGAGGGACGTCCGCAATCAGCCGTTCTCCGTACAACGTCCGGTACGGGTGGAGCGTCCGCGACCCGGCCGGCCGCCCGGTCTCAGGAGCTCGTCAGGATGACGAGTTGCTGCGTCGCGCGGGACATCGCGACATAGCGGTCGACCGCTCCCTGGACGCCGTCGCCGAAGCCGTCCGGATCGACGAGGACGACCAGGTCGAATTCCAGGCCCTTCGCCAGCTCCGGGGACAGCGACCGGACGCGCGGCGTCGCCCGGAACGTGGGATCGCCGATGACGCAGGCGATGCCGTCGTCGTGGGCGGCGAGCCAGTCGGTGAGGACCGTGTCGCGGTCGGCGACAAAGCCGTGCACGACCGGGATGCCGCCGCGGCGGATGGAGGTCGGCACGTTGGCGTCCGGGAGCGCGGCCCGGATGACCGGCTCGGCCGCCGCCATGACCTCTTCCGGCGTGCGGTAGTTGATGGTCAGGGAGGCCACCTCGATCCGGTCCAGGCCGATCCGTTCGAGCCGTTCCCGCCAGGACTCGGTGAAGCCGTGCCGGGCCTGGGCGCGGTCGCCGACGATGGTGAAGCTGCGGGACGGGCAGCGCGACAGCAGCATCTGCCATTCCGCGTCGGTCAGTTCCTGCGCCTCGTCCACCACGATGTGCGCGAACGGGCCGGCCAGCCGGTCCGGTTCCGGGAGGGTCAGTTCGGCCTCGTCCACCAGGCTGACCTGGGCGTCCTGGCCGCGCAGCATCGTCACCAGGCCCTCGCCCTCGTCGAGGTCGGCACCGGAGGCGGAGGCCGCGTCTATCAGATTGTCGACGACCTGCGTCATGCGCTCGCGCTGGGCGGCGAGCACGGCCGCGTGCCGGCGCTTGGTGCGGGCCGCCTCCGGGTCGCCGAGACGCTGCCGTGCCGCGTCCAGGAGCGGCAGGTCGGACACCGTCCATGCCTGGGGCGCGTCCTTGCGCTGGAGCCTGCGCACCTCGTCGGCGCTGAGCCAGGGGGCGCACAGCCGCAGATAGGCGGGGACCGTCCACAGGTCCGAGACCAGATCGGTGGCTTCGAGCAGCGGCCAGGCGCGGTGCAGGGTGGTGACCAGTTCCTCGTCGTAGCGCAGCGACCGCTCGAAGGCGTGCCCAGGGACGTCGCCGTCGAGCTTGTCCAGCAGGATCGCGACGAGTTCCTCCCAGATCTGCTCGCGCGCCTCGTTGTGCGGAGTGCCCTGGTCCGGTGCCTCGAACGCCTCGGCCCAGTCGTCGGCGGTCAGCCGGACGTCGCCCCAGTCGGTCGAGACCGTCATTCCCCTGGTGGGCGGCTCCTCGTAGATGCCGACGGCCTTTTCGATGGCCTTCACCATGCCGGCGGACGACTTCAGGCGGGCCACCTCAGGGTCGCTCTCGTCCGCCGCCTCGGCCCCCTCGGCGACGAGGTCCCGCACGACGCAGGTCTGCACGCCTTCCTCGCCGAGACTGGGCAGGACGTCGTCCACGTAGGACAGGTAGGGCCGGTGCGGGCCGACGAACAGCACGCCGCCGCGGCGGTGGCCGAGGCGCGGGTCGGAGTACAGGAGGTAGGCGGAGCGGTGGAGTGCGACGACGGTCTTGCCCGTACCGGGGCCGCCGTCGACGACGAGGGCACCGCGGGAGCCCGCCCGGATGATGGCGTCCTGGTCGGCCTGGATGGTGCCGAGCACGTCCCGCATCCGTGCCGAACGGTTGCCGCCCAGGCTGGCGACGAAGGCGGAGTGGTCGTCGAGCGCGGCGTGCCCTTCCAGGCCCTCGGCGGTGAAGACCTCGTCCCAGTAGTCGGTGATCCGGCCGTCGGTCCAGCGGTACCGGCGGCGGCTCGCCAGCCCCATCGGGTCGGCGTGGGTGGCGCCGAAGAACGGCTCGGCCGCGGGGGACCGCCAGTCGACCAGCAGCCGTCGGCCCGTGCTGTCGGTGAGGCCGAGCCGTCCGACGTACACGGGCTCGGCGCCGTCCGCGCCGGCCATGTGGCCCAGGCACAGGTCGAGGCCGAAGCGGCGCAGGGCGCGCAGCCGTCCGGTCATCCGGTGGACCTCGGCGTCGCGGTCCATCGCCTGCCGGCCGGTGCCGCCGGGCGCCTTGAGT
This sequence comes from Streptomyces sp. NRRL F-5755, assembly GCF_001279365.1. Classification (NCBI taxonomy): domain Bacteria; kingdom Bacillati; phylum Actinomycetota; class Actinomycetes; order Kitasatosporales; family Streptomycetaceae; genus Streptomyces; species Streptomyces sp. NRRL F-5755. The sequence goes on from NZ_LGCW01000297.1 coordinate 21,505, forward strand.
TCGGCGTCGAGGCGGTCGGACAGTTCGGTGATGGTCCGGTCCAGGCTCTCCGCGATGGCCGCGAAGTGCCGTTCGTCGGCCGCCGTCAGCTTCGGGTCGGCCTTGGCGGACAGGCGGTCGGGAAGGTCGAACACGCTGGTGGTCAGGGAATGCATGGTGTCAGCTCCGATCCTGGGCCGCCCTGCGGAGTCCTGCCGCGCGTACGCCCGCGCCGCGGCGCGTGCTGCACGTGTCTCCCGTTTCCGCAGGTCCTGGCCTCGGCGAGCGATTGTGCGGCACGACCGGGGCCTTGCCGCAAGCCCCCCTGTGCGCTATACATTGAGAGTGGCAAGGAGTGGGGACTCCTTGCTTTTTCTTTTTCTGGGGGCGGGCATGGGGTGGGGCATGTCGCGGTCGGTACGCGCGGTCGCCGGAGCCGGTGCGGTGGGCGCTGTCGTGGCGGGGCTGTGCGCCCCGGGCCAGGCGCAGGCCGCCGGGCCCCCGTCCGCCCGATCCGCGCCTTCGGTCCAGCGGGTCAGCACGGCCTCGGACGGCGCGCAGGCCGACGGGGCGTCGGGGCCCGCCGCCGTCAGCGCCGACGGGCGGTACGTCGTCTTCTGGTCGGCCGCCCCGAACCTGGGCGCCGGCTATTTCCCCGCGCTGCTGGTCAAGGACACGGTCACCGGGCAGCTCGCGCAGGTGCCGAAGCCGCAGGGGTACGGCGGCGGGCCCCTGGCGATCAGCGCGGACGGGCGGTACGTCGCGTTCTCGACGGGCACGCGCTATCCGCTCCCGTACGTCCACGACCGCCGCGCCGGGACGACGGAGCAGGTGCGTCCGAAGGACCCGCCGATCGGCAGCGAGATCAGCGACGTCGTCGGGCTCAGCGCCGACGGGCGGCACCTCGCGTACACGATCACCAACCGGCACGGCAACGCCCCCGTCCTGCTGTACGTCCGCGACCTGGACAGCGGAGCCGACGAACTCCTCACCCCCGCCGGGCCTTCGGGCTATCCGGTCGCGGCCGGTGGCTCGCTCTCCCGGGACGGCCGGGTGGCGGCGTACGGCATCCACCGGCGCGGCGGCAGCGGCCCCGACACGGGCGATGTGTTCGTGCGCGACCGGGACACCGGCGCGGTCGAGCAGGCGGACATCACGCACGACGGCTCCCCGGCCGACGGCCCGGCGCGGCTCGCGCAGCTCAGCGCCGACGGCCGGTACGCGGCCTACACGTCCACCGCCACCAACGTCCTGCCCGGCGGCACCGCGCCCGGCTCGCACGCCTACGTCCGCGATCTGCGCGCCGGGCGGACCTGGCGGGTGGCGGGCGACGGCGCGGTGGCGAAGGCGGTCAGCGGGGACGGCCGGTGGGTGCTCGTCGCGGAAGACGGCCGGCTGGTCCTCGTGCACGCACGGAGCGGACAGCGCCGGGCCGTGGGTCCCGGTGACCGGGCGGGCAGCGGGGCGGTGGACGGCGGGGGCCGGGCGGTGGCGTTCAGTTCGGACGCGGCCGATCTGGTGCCCGGGGACACCAACGCGGCGTACGACGTGTTCGTACGCCGCTGGTGACGGGGCGTCAGGCGGTGGGCGCGGGGCGGCCCGCGAGGGCGTCCAGGTCGGCGCGGGTGAGCCCGGTCAGCCGGGCGACCTCGGCCGGGTCCACGGCGCCGCAGTCCAGGCCGCGCAGCAGATAGCCGCTGAGCGCCCTGGCGGTGGCGGGCTCGTCCAGCACGTCGCCGCCGGCCTTGGAGACGTACGCGGTGAGCCGGGCGGCGGCCTGCTCCAGGCCGCCGCGGTAGAAGGCGTAGACGGCGGCGTAGCGGGTGGGCAGGTGGGCCGGGTGCATGTCCCAGCCCTGGTAGTACGCGCGGGCCAGCGAGCGGGTCACCAGGCCGTGGTGCAGCCGCCAGGCGTCGTGCACCCGGGTGGTCGCGCCGACCGGCAGGACGTTGGTCGAGCCGTCGGACAGGCGCACACCGGTGCCGGCCGCGGCGACCTGCATGACGGCCTTGGCGTAATCGGCCGCCGGGTGGTCGGGAGCCTGGTGGGCGGCGCTGACGCCGCAGGAGGCGCTGTAGTCGAAGGTGCCGTAGTGCAGGGAGGTGGCGCGGCCCCCGGCGGCCTCGATCATGCGGGCGACGGTGGCACGGCCGTCGGCGCCCAGGATCGACTGGGTGGTCTCGATCTGGATCTCGAAGCCGATCCGCCCGGCGGGCAGGCCGTGGGACTTCTCGAACGCCTCCAGCAGCCGCGCCATGGCGGTGACCTGCTCGGCGTAGCCGACCTTGGGCAGCGTCAGCACCAGGCCGCCGGGGAGGCCGCCGGCCGCCATCAGGCCGGTGAGGAAGATGTCGAGGGTGCGGATGCCGCGGTCGCGGACGGCGGCCTCCATGCACTTCATGCGGATGCCCATGTAGGGCGCCGCGGTGCCGTCCTTGTAGGCCGCCGCGACCAGGGCGGCGGCGCGGGCGGCGGCTTCGTCCTCCTCGGCGTCCGGGCGCGGCCCGTAGCCGTCCTCGAAGTCGATGCGCAGGTCCTCGACGGGCTCGCGCTCCAGCTTGGCCCGGACCCGCTCGTACACCGGCTCCGCCAGCTCGTCCGGGATGCCGAGGACGCCGGCGAACGCCTCGGCGTCCGGCGCGTGCTCGTCGAGCGCGGCGAGGGCGGCGTCGCCCCATTCACGGAGGGTGCCGGCGGTGACGGCGTCGCCGGGGACGTAGACGGTGTGGACCGGCTGCCGGGTGCCGGGGTCGCCCGGGTAGCGCCGCGCGAGGTCCGCGTCCACGTCCGCGAGAGCGGTGGATATCTCCTCGCGTACGGTGGGCGCGAGGCTCGTCGCCACCGTCTCGTGCTGCCCCATCCGACACCCTCCCAGTTGTTCGCACCGACCCGCAGAGTTTCCGCGTTACGGAATCAACAATCCGTAGAGCGAAGTTATCCGGGCCGAGATCGCAGGTCAACACCCTCCGGGGACCGGAACGCGCGGGCCTCACATGGGGAGCGTTCCCCATTGCGCGCGCCGTGCGCCCGCGCGCCGGGTATCCCGTTTCATCCCTTTCGGTACTTCTCCGCCGATCCACGACTGAGCCGGAAGTGCCGTGCGTAGCCTTCCGGCGCGGTGCGGGCGGCCGGGGAGCCCGGTCCCGCCGCACGAGGCGTGGGGGGGGCAGATGCCGGAGGAGTTCGGGGACGCGCTGCGGCGGCTGCGGCGGGAGCGGGAGGTCTCCCTGCGGTCCCTCGCCCAGCTGGTGCACTACAGCAAGGGCTATCTCAGCAAGATCGAGAACGGGGAGAAGCCGCCGACCGCCGACGTGGCCCGCCGCTGCGACGCGGCCCTGGCCGCCCAGGGCACGCTCAGCCGCCTGCTGGCCGCCCGTACCCCCGGCGACCGCTGCCCGTATCCGGGGCTGGCCGCCTACACCGCGGCGGACGCGCCCTGGTTCTTCGGCCGCGAGCGGGCCACCGCCGCCCTGGTCGGCCGCCTCGCCGAGCGCGTGGACAGCGCGGGCCCGCTGGTCCTCGCGGCCCCGTCCGGCGCCGGCAAGTCGTCACTGCTGCGGGCCGGACTGCTGCCCGCCCTGCGCGCCGGGGCGCTGCCCGGCTCCCGGCACTGGCCGGTCCGCGTCCTGACGCCCGGCGCGCACCCGCTCACCGAACTGGCCGCGGCGCTGGCCGGACCGGGCACCCCTTCCGCCCCCTCCGCCGAAGAACTGGCCGAGGCCCCCAAGCGCTGCGCCGCCGCCGTCCGCGCCGCGCTCGGCCCCCGCCCGCGCCTGGTCCTCGTCGTCGACCAGTTCGAAGAGGTCTTCACCGCCTGCGAGGACTCCCACGAGCGGCGCGCCTTCGTCACGGCGCTGTGCACGGCCGCCCGGGACGCCCCGTGCGCCGTGGTCATCGCAGTCCGCGCCGACTTCTACGGCCCGTGCCTGGACCACCCCGCGCTCGCCCCGGCCCTGTCCGCCGGGGTCTTCGCGCTGCGCCCGATGTCCGTGCGCGAAGTCCGCGCGGCGATCACCCGCCCCGCGCGGGAAGCGGCGCTGGAGCTGGAACCGGGCCTCGAAGAGCTGCTGCTGTCCGATCTGGGCATCCACGGGGACGACGAGCCGGTGGCCGGCGGCACGCTGCCGCTGCTGGCGCACGCCCTGCTCGCCACCTGGCAGCAGCGCTCCGGCCGTACCCTCACCGTCGCCGGCTACCGCCTGACCGGCGGTCTGCACGGCGCCGTCGCCACCACCGCCGAGCGGGTGCACGCCGGACTGGACCCGGCGGAGCGGCACACGGCGCGGCAGGTGCTGCTGCGGCTGGTCCAGGTCGGCGAGATCGCGGGCGAGACGCGCCGCCGGGTGCCGCACGAACGCCTGCTGGAGCATCTGCCGGACCCGGAGAAGACCGCCGCCGTGATCGACGTCTTCGTCCGCGCCCGGCTGCTGACCCTCGACGCGGACACCGTGGAGATCACCCACGAGGCGCTGCTGCGGGCCTGGCCACGGCTGCGCGGCTGGATCCGCGCCGACCGGGCCGGGCTCGTCGTCCACCAGCGGCTCACGGAGGCGGCCGGGGCGTGGAAGCGGGAGGGCCGGGACACCGCGGCGCTCTACCGGGGCACGCGGCTGGCGGTGGCGCGCGAGTGGGCCGGGCAGCAGGGGGAGAACGCCGGTCTCAGTCCGCTGGAGGAGGAGTTCCTGCACGCCTCGCAGGAGCGCGAGGCGGCCGCGGCCCGTGCCGACCGCCGCCGGGTGCGGCGGCGCCGCAGGATCGCGGGCACCCTCGCCGTGCTGCTCGTGCTCGCCGTGTGCGCGGGGGTGCTGGCGGTGCAGCAGTGGCGTACGGCGGAGGCCGGGCGCCGTGACGCGTACGCCGGTGAACTGGCCGCCCGCTCCGCGCAGGTGGCCACCGGGCAGCCCGAGGCGGCCATGCTGCTCGCCGCCGAGGCGTACCGGCTGCGCCCCTCCCCCGCCTCCCGCAGCGCGCTGCTGAGCACCCAGGCCCGGCCGTTCGCCGGACGCCTGACGGGGCATCACGGCCCGGTCAACGGCGTCGCGTTCAGCCCCGACGGCAGGCTCCTGGCGGGCGGCGGCTCGGACGGCACGGTCCGGCTGTGGGACCGGCGCACCCGCCGCCCGCCGGTCACCGCGCTCACGTCCGGTGCGCCGCGGATCCGCGGCGTCGCCTTCAGCCCGGACGGCCGTCTCCTGGCCGCGGGCGCGGCGGACGGCTCCGTACGGGTCCGGGACGCCGCCCGCCGTACGCCCGCCGTCACCGTGCCCGGCGGCGGTGACGGCGGCGAGGTGGCCTTCGCGCCCGCGGGCCGGGGCGGTGCGGCCGGTGGCGATGTGCTCGCCTCCACCGGACCCGGCGGCGGCGTGACCCTGTGGGACGCGCCCCGGATGCGGCCGATGGCGCGGCTGCCGGGCCTCGGGGGCGCCGGGCCCGGCAAGGTGGCGTTCAGCCCGGACGGCCGGCTGCTCGCCCGCGGGGACGCCAACGGCCGGGTCCGGGTCTGGCGGCTGCCGCCGTCGCTGACCGCGTCCGCCCCCGGCAGCGCCCTGTCCGCCACCGCCCGCCCCGCCGCCCCCAGCGTCCTGGCCGACCGCTCGGGGCACGGCGACGGCGTCGTGGCCGTGGCCTTCAGCCCGGACAGCGCCACGCTGGCCGTCGGCGGCACGGACCGCACGGTCACGCTGTACGACACCCGCCGGATGACCGTCCGCGCCCGGCTCACCGGCCACAACGACGACATCAACGCGCTGGCGTTCTGCCCCGACGGCGACACCCTCGCGTCCGCGTCCGGCGACGGCTCCGCGCGCCTGTGGGAAGTCGCCACCCTCCGTACCGTCGCCGCCTTCACCGGCCACAGCGACTACGTCCTCGCCGTCGCCTTCTCCCCGGACGGCCACACGCTGGCCACCGGCAGCTTCGACCGGACGATCGCCCTGTGGAACCCGGCCGGCGCCGCGCTGACCGCCCGGCCGGTGTCCGGCCGCTCCGCCGTCGCCTTCGCCCCCGGCGGGCGGCGGCTGGCCGCCGCGGGCGTCGACGGCACGGTCCAGCGGTGGGACGTCCGCACCCGTACGCAGCTGGGGCCGCCGCTGCGCGCCCACCACGGGCCGGTGCGGGACCTCGCCTACGGCCCGGACGGGCGGACGTTCGCCACCGCGGGCGCCGACGGGAGCGTACGGCTGTGGGACGCGGCGAGCGGCGCCCGTGAACGGCTGCTGACCGGCGCGGACGGTTCGGTGTTCGGGGTCGCCTTCGCCCCCGGCGGGCGGCTGCTGGCGGGGGCGAGCGAGGACGGCACGGTACGGCTGTGGGACCTCGCGCTGGGCGGCTCCGCCGTCCTGACCGGCCACGACGACTTCGTCAACGCCGTGGCGTTCAGCCCGGACGGGCGGCTGCTGGCCAGCGCGAGCGACGACCGTACGGTGCGGCTGTGGGACGTCGCCACGCACCGTCAGGCCGGGGTGCTGCGCGGGCATTCGGGCGCGGTGTGGGCGGTGGCGTTCAGCGCGGACGGGCGCACGCTGGCCTCGGCGGGCAACGACCGGACGGTGCGCCTGTGGGACGTGCGCGGCCGGCGGGGCTCCGGAGTGCTGCGCGGCCACACGGGTTCGGTGCGGGGCATCGCCTTCGCGCCGCGCGGGCGGCAGCTGGCCACGGTCGGCTTCGACAGCACCGTACGGATCTGGGACACCGCCGCCCGTACGCAGACCGCCACGCTGACCGGGCACACCGACGTGGTGTGGTCGGTGGCCTACGCGGCGGACGGCGGGACGCTGGCGACCACCGGCGCGGACGGCTCGGTGCGCCTGTGGGACCTGGACGCGGGCCGGGTGGCCGGGCGCATCTGCCCGCTGGTGGGCAGGACCGGCCCCGCGCGCTGGCGTGAGCTGCTGCCCGACGTGCCGTACGAGCCGATCTGTGACCGCTGAGAGCCCGCATGCACACCCGGCCGAGGCCCGGTACCCAGGTTGTCGGCGCCACGGCAGCCGGGCCGCGCGAAGAGAAAATCTTGTGGCGTCCCCCGCACCTGCCGGGTGACACTCTCCGGCATGACATGGACCGCACCAGAAGTCGACCGCCGCACCGAGCCCTACGTGGCGGACGAACGCACAATGCTCCAGGGCTGGCTGGACCGGCACCGCGACACCCTGCTGAGCAAGTGCGCCGGCCTCACGCCGGAACAGCTCGTCCGGCCGAGCGCCGAACCGTCCAACCTCACGCTGCTCGGCCTCGTCCGGCACATGGCCGAGGTGGAGCGCAGCTGGTTCCGCTTCCGGGTCGCGGGCCAGAAGGTCGGGCCCCTGTACTACACCGAGGAGCAGCCGGACGCGGACTTCGAGGTGCTCGACACCGCCACCGCCGAGGACGCGTTCGCCACACTGCGCGCCGAGATCGACGCCGCCGACCAGGCGGTGGCCCACCGCGGCCTGGACGACACCTTCACCACGAAGGACGGCCGGACGATCAGCCTCCGGTGGGTGTATGTCCACATGATCGAGGAGTACGCGCGGCACAACGGCCACGCGGATCTGCTGCGCGAGCGGATCGACGGCGCGACGGGCGAGTAGCGTCCGGGCCGGCGGGGACGGGGCGGCTCACCGGGGCTCGCGCTCGACGGCGAGCAGTGCCGCGTCGTCCCGCAGTTCCCCGCCCGTGTGCCGGACCAGGTCCGCGCGGAGCCCTTCCACCAGGTCGTCCAGCGGAGCGGCGGCCCGTTCCGCGACCCGCTCGGCGAAGGGCTGGTAGCGCCCCGCCGCGTCGCGCGCCTCGGTGAACCCGTCGGTGTACAGCACCAGCCGGTCCCCCGCCCGGAACGGCAGCGTATGGACCGTGTGCCCGGTCCCCACCAGGTCGGCCATGCCGATGGGGGCGCCGGGCCGCTCCGGCGGGCAGACCCGTACCAGCCCGTCCCGGATCAGCAGGGGTTCCGGGTGCCCGCAGTGGACCACCCGGGCCACCGGCCCGGACGGGATCTCCACCAGCAGGGCGGTGGCGAACCGTTCCGGCGTCTCCGCGCCCGGCAGCCGCGCGATATGCCGCCGCGCCTCGCCCTCCAGCCGCCGGGCCACCCCGGTCAACGCCTCCTCCTGGTACGCCGCTTCGCGGAACGCGCGGAGCAGCACCGCCGACGCCTCCACCGCGAGCATCCCCTTGGCGCGTACGTCGCCGATGAGCAGCCGGGTGCCGTACGGGCCGCGTACCGCGTCGTAGAGATCGCCGCCGCTGCGGGGCGCGGTCCGGGCCGGGAGGTAGGTGCCGCGCAGGCGCAGGTCCCCGATCCGGCCGGGCAGCGGGCGCAGCAGGACCCGCTGCGCGGTCGCGGCCGAGGTGTCCGCCCGGCTCAGGGCGCGCCGCCGCCGCTGCCGTACCGCCTCGCCGACGGCGGCCACCGGCGCGGCGGCCAGTGCCGTGCACACCGCCGCTTCGGACACCGGCCCGGCCGCGACCCGGCTCGGCGAGCCGGCCGACACAGCCACGATGGCCAGGACGAACAGGGCGAAGGCGAGGACGAAGAGCGCGCGCGGCAGCAGAAGCGCGCACCGGGCGCGCGCGGTCCGGAGGCGTCCGGCCGTGGGGTGCCCGGTCCTGGGGCGTCCGGTCCGGCGGCGCCCCTTCCCGGTGGGGCGCTCAGCGGTGCTCGGCGGCGGCATGGGCTTCTTCCCCGGCGACGGCGGTGAGTTCGGTGGTGGCGGTACGGTTCCGGGCAGCCTGCGCCGTACGGTGGCGCCCGCCCGCCACGTGCTGGAGCGACCGGTCGAGGAGCATCAGCAGGCGCCACTCGGCCAGCCGCGCGTCCAGGCTGCCGCGCCGGTCGCCGCAGCGTTCGGCGAGTTCCCGCCACACGCGGCGGGTGGCGGGCAGGACGGGGTGCGGGCTGCCGCCCCGGCAGCCGCGGACGCACAGCGCCAGACAGGTCAGCAGCCGCGCGCAACCGGCCCGGAACTCCTGGTCCCAGGCGTCCGTCTCCGCCGTGTCGTACGGGTCGGGCCGCACGGCGGCCGGATACTGCGCCGCGAGGCCGCCGAGCGCGGCGACGACCGCTTCCGCGTCGTGCGCGACGCGCTCCAGGCTCTCCAGGACCCGCTGGTCCAGGTGCCAGACGGTGTGCCGGTCCGGCGCGCGCACATTCCAGCGCAGACTTTCGTGCGCCTGGCCGAGCGCGCCGCGGGCCCGGGTGATGAGATCCGTCAGGCGGTCGCGCCGGCCCGGGTCCAGTACCTCGTCCGGGTGCCGGGCCTTGCGTACCGCGTCGGCCACCCCGTCCAGCACTCCGGCCAGTTCCGCGCGCAGCCGGTCGAGGGCGGCCTCGGCGGCGCGCAGCCGCAGCGGCGGGGGCAGCAGGGCGTTGAAGAGCACCGCGACGGTGATGCCCACCCCGATCTGCAGCAGGTGCGGCCCGATCTCCCGCGCGTGGCTCGGCCCGAGCAGCAGGACGAAGACCGCGGTGATCGGTACGTGCAGGCCGTGCTCGCCCAGCCGCTCGTGCCCGGCGGCCAGCAGGGACAGCAGGAGTACGGCGCCCATGCTCAGCCAGGTCGGCCCGACGAGGACCGCGGCGGGCAGCGCGATCAGCGCGCCGAGCGTGCACCCGGCCGCGTACTGGAGGCCCGCCGTGCAGGACCGGAACACCGTCGGGTGGACGACGAGCAGCGCGGCGACGACCGCCGGGGCGGGCCGCGGCGTCCCCCACACGCTGGAGCACAGCTGCCAGGCGAGGGCGGCCGCGACGCTCGCGCGGACCGCGACCAGCCACCGCACGGCCCAGGGCCCGTCCCGCAGGCGCGCCGGGCGCACGGCCGCGAGCGCGGTGCACGCGCGGCGTCCGGCCGCCCCCGTGTTCTCCTCGCGCACCTGCTCCCCTTCCGTTCACCGCACCGGCCGTTCCGGCCTGTGACGGCCGCCGAAATCTTGTGATGTCCGTTACGGACACCGGATATGCGGCCCTCGGTGACGAAATGCGGGCGCGGCGGGAAAAGGGGCCGATTGGACTGCTGCGAACCGGCGGAAGTCCCGTGCACCAGGGGCCGTAGGTCCCGCCGGTGCCCCGTCCCGCGGGGCACCGAAAAGGCAGCAGGCGAATGGATGGGCATTCCCCGGCGACGATCACCCGGTTTCCCGCACAGAAAAGGCCACCCCATGCGACTGATCAATTACCAGGTGCTGCGCGACCTCGTCCACGAACACCAGCGCCTCACCCGGAACGGCACTCCGGAAGCCGCCCGCCTCGACGACATCTCCTACACGCTCGGCGTCTACACCGGCCACCGCGATCCGGCCGCCGCTCTTCGCGAGGCCCGCCGCCTGCTGCGCGCGCAGGACGCGGAGTACCGGCGGGCGGCCTGAGCGGACGGGGAAGGCCCGCCTTCTGCCGGACAGCAGGCAGCAGGCGGGCCTTTCCCGTAACGGGGCGCGGCGCGCGTCCCTCAATTCGCTTCCAGCATTCCCTCCCGCAGGCTCGCGAGAATGCGGGTCAGCAGGCGCGACACCTGCATCTGTGAGATGCCCAGGGCCTCGCCGATCTGCGTCTGCGTCATTTCCGCGCCGAAGCGCATGTGCAGAATCTGCCGGTCCCGCTCTTCCAGGCCGTCCAGCAGCGGTTTGAGCGCCTGGATGTTCTCGGCCTTTTCCAGGTCGGGGTCCTCGCCGCCCAGGCGCGCTGCCAGGGTTGCGCCGGCGGTCTGCGCGTCGCCCTCCTCCGGCGGCGCGTCCAGGGAATCGGCGGAGTAGCCGTTTCCGGCGTACAGGCCCTCGATGACCTCTTCCTCGTCCATTTCGAGGTGCCGGGCCAGTTCGGAGGTGGTGGGCGCGCGGTTCAGTTCGTGGGCGAGTTTCTCGCGGGCCCTGGCCAGGTCGATACGGAGTTCCTGGAGGCGGCGCGGGACGTGCACCGCCCAGCTGGTGTCCCGGAAGAAGCGCTTGATCTCGCCGACGATGTACGGGACGGCGAAGGCGCTGAACGGGGTGCCGCGCGCGAGGTCGTACCGGTCGATCGCCTTGATCAGCCCGATGGTGCCCACCTGGACCATGTCCTCCGTCTCCTCGGCCCGGCTGCGGAACCGGCGGACCGCGAAGTGGACCAGGGACAGGTTCATCTCGATCAGGCAGTCGCGCGCGTAGCGGCGGGCGGGGTCGCCTTCGGGTAGTGCGGCCAGCCGTTCGAAGAAGAGCCGGGACACCTCGCGGGCGTCCTCCGGGGTGACCGCTCCGGCGTCCTCCAGCAGGGGCAGCCCGGCCGGTCCGGTCCCGGGTCTCTCCCGTACGGACGCGTATTCGGTGTTCACGCGGCCACCTGCCCCTCGGCGGTGTCCGAGCGCGGGTGGCGCACGCGGAACCACACCCACTTCCCGGACCGCGTCCGGTCGAAGCCCCAGCCGTCCGCGAGCGCCCCCAGGACCTCCAGGCCCCGGCCGTCCTCGGCCAGTGGCCCGTCTGCGGTGGCGGGGGTCATCGGCACCGTACGGGCCGTGTCCTTGACCGCCGCGAAGAGGCTGCCGTCCGCCTCGCCGATCAGCATCAGCGGGAGGTCGGGGGCGGTGGAGTGCCGGACGGCGTTGGCCACCACCTCGGACAGGCACGTACGGCCGTCGCCGAGTGCGTAGCGGTGGGGGTCCAGGACGGCGCTGACCGACTCGCGGGCCAGGCGGGGAGCCCGGGGGCCGGTCGGCAGGCGCATCCGCAGGGCGCGGACGCAGGGGTCGGTCGGGGCGTGGGGCAGCGGCATCGTGGGGTCTTCCTTCGGTTCCGCGGTCGGGTTCCGGCACCCCCGTTGTGCCCGCCGGGCGACCCGGAACCCGGGGCTTACGTCCCCGCGTGCGGGACGTAAGCCCTCACCGCCCCGGAACAGGCCCAGGGCCCGTACGCGGGTGCGTACGGGCCCTGGGCTCGTCACCGGCGCGGCGCGGTTCGCGCCGTGCCCGGCGGGTCAGCCCTTGCGGGCCTTGACTTCGTCGGTGAGGGCCGGGACGACCTCGAACAGGTCGCCGACCACGCCGTAGTCGACCAGGTCGAAGATCGGCGCCTCGGCGTCCTTGTTGATGGCGACGATGGTCTTCGAGGTCTGCATACCGGCGCGGTGCTGGATCGCGCCGGAGATGCCCGCCGCGATGTACAGCTGCGGCGAGACGGACTTGCCGGTCTGGCCGACCTGGTTGGTGTGCGGGTACCAGCCCGCGTCCACCGCGGCGCGCGAGGCGCCGACGGCCGCGCCGAGCGAGTCGGCGAGGGCCTCGATGACCGGGAAGTTCTCGGCGCCGTTGACGCCGCGGCCACCGGAGACCACGATCGCGGCCTCGGTCAGGTCCGGGCGGCCGGTGGACTCGCGCGGGGTGCGCGAGACGACCTTGGTGCCCTTGGAGGTCTCGGCCACCGTCACCGTGAGCTGCTCGACCGTACCGGCGGCCGGGGCGGCCTCCGGAGCGGCGGAGTTGGGCTTGACGGTGATGACCGGGGTGCCCGTGGTGATGCGGGACTTGGTGGTGTACGAGGCCGCGAAGACGGACTGGGTGGCCACCGGGCCCTCGTCGCCGGCCTCCAGGTCGACGGCGTCGGTGATGATGCCGGAGCCGATGCGGACCGCGAGGCGGGCACCGATCTCCTTGCCCTCGGTGGAGGACGGCAGCAGCACGGCGGCCGGGGAGACGGCCTCGTAGGCGGCCTGGAGCGCGTCGACCTTCGGCGCGACCAGGTAGTCGGCGAACTCCGGCGCGTCGGCGGTCAGGACCTTGACCGCACCGTGCTCGGCGAGCGTCGCGGCGGCGGTGTCGGCGCCGGGGCCGAGGTGCACGGCGACCGGCTCGCCGATCCGGCGGGCGAGGGTGAGCAGTTCGAGGGTGGGCTTGCGGACGGCGCCGTCCACGTGGTCGACGTAGACAAGGACTTCAGCCATGGGATTGCTCTCCTGCGGGAAGAATGCGGGCGGTGGGAAGGACGGGAATCCGCCGGGCTCAGATGAACTTCTGGCCCGCGAGGAACTCGGCGAGCTGCTTGCCGCCCTCGCCCTCGTCCTTGACGATCGTGCCCGCGGTGCGGGCCGGACGCTCGGCCGCCTCGTCGACCTTGGTCCAGGCGCCCGCCAGGCCGACCTCGTCCGCCTCGATGTCCAGGTCGTCCAGATCCAGGGACTCCACCGGCTTCTTCTTGGCGGCCATGATGCCCTTGAAGGACGGGTAACGGGCCTCGCCGGACTGGTCGGTGACCGACACGACGGCCGGCAGCGACGCCTCCAGCTGCTCGGTGGCGGTGTCGCCGTCCCGGCGGCCCTTCACCGTGCCGCCCTCGACGGAGACCTCGGACAGCTGCGTCACCTGCGGCACGCCGAGGCGCTCGGCGAGCAGCGCGGGCAGTACGCCCATCGTGCCGTCGGTGGAGGCCATACCGCAGACGACCAGGTCGTAGCCGGTCTTCTCGATGGCCTTGGCGAGTACCAGGGAGGTGCCGAGCGCGTCGGTGCCGTGCAGGTCGTCGTCCTCGACGTGCACGCCCTTGTCGGCGCCCATCGACAGGGCCTTGCGCAGCGCGTCGTTGGCGTCCTCCGGGCCCACGGTGAGCACCGTGATCTCGGCGTCGTCGTCGGCGGCTTCCTTGATCTGCAGGGCTTGCTCGACCGCGTACTCGTCGAGCTCCGAGAGCAGGCCGTCCACGTCGTCGCGGTCGACGGTCAGGTCCTCGGCGAAGTGCCGGTCGCCGGTGGCGTCGGGCACGTACTTCACACAGACAACGATCCTCAGGCTCACGCCGGCTCTCCTACCTGCTTCGACTCTTCCGAACTGCCTTGTGCTGGCAGCATAGGCGCCTGTTGGGGCGGCATCCGGCCGGATGGGGTTCCCGCGCCGACCGAAATATTACTCGCCAGTACACCCACCCTTTTCCCCGTAAGCAAGGCCGTTGAACTGTGACGTTGCCAACGGATGCGGATGGGGCGCGAGAGCCCCCGGCGCGGAACCGGCGGGCCGTGCGAAGCGTTGAACGAGCCGCGTTGCGGAGCCCAGCGGGGCTCAGTCGCGCAGCGCGTTGAAGCGGCCCTCGTGGTAGAGCAGCGGGCGGCTGCGCCCGGCCGTCCCGGCGTAGCCCTCCGGGTCGCCCTCGACAACCTGCCCGAGCACGATCCGGTGGTCGCCGGCCGGCACCCGGGCCACCACCTTGCACACCAGCCAGGCCAGCACACCGTCCAGCAGCGGCACCCCGTGCGGCCCCGGACGCCAGGAGGTCGGCGGGGCGAAGCGGTCGGCGCCGCTCCGCGCGAACGTGGTGGCCAGCTCCTGCTGGTGCTCACCGAGTATGTGGACGCCGATGTGCCCGGCCTCGGAGACCGCGGGCCAGCAGGAGGAGCCGGTGCTGATGCCGAAGGAGAGCAGCGGCGGGTCGGCGGCCACCGAGGTCAGCGAGGTGGCGGTGAAGCCGGCCGGACGGGGGCCGGGCGCGGTGATCACGGCGACGCCGGCGGCGTGCTGCCGGAAGACGGAGCGCAGCAGGTCCGGGGTGGCGGCGCGGGGCGTACCGAGGTCGGTCGGTACCGTCATGGTGGTGTCCTTCTGCCGTGGGGTCCGGGCCGGCGCGGCGCCGTCACCGGCACCGCGGGAGTCGTCGCCGCTCACGTACGGGGACAGCGCTCGCCGGCGGCGTACGGAGGGTCCGCGGGCGCGCGTCCGTGAAGAAGGGGTCCTGGCCGCATGACGTCACCCTGACGATGCGTGTGGCGGGCAGTCAAGTAACGCCGGAGATCTGGGAGATCAATCACGGACGGCGGCCCCCAGCGCGGCGATGACGTCGGCCTTGCGGGGCTGTCCGGCCGCGCGGCGCACCAGCGCGCCGTCGCCGTCGAGCACCAGCACCGTGGGCGTGCGCTCGATGCGCAGCGTCCGTACCAGGTCGAGGTGCGCCTCGGCGTCAATCTCGACGTGGGTCACCCCTTCCACCATGTCCGCCACCTCGGCCAGGGTGCGCCGGGTGGCGCGGCAGGGCTGGCAGAAGGCGCTGGAGAACTGCACGAGCGTGGCCCGCTCCCCCAGCTCCGCGCCCATTCCGGCGGCCCCCAGCCGGGTCCCCACGTCCTGCCCTCGCAAACCTCGCCCTCCCGTTCCTGCCCGGTTGTGCCGTCGACCGGTGCAGCGTCGGCGGGGCCGCAATCATTCCCGCCGCCGGGTGCCCGGTGTACCGTCCGCGGTGAGGGGAAATCGCACCAGGTGACCACCACGTGACGAGGATCTCCCGGCGGCGGGGGCCCGTACGGTGGCCCCGGGGCCGCCGATCGGGCACGATCTCCCGAAAGCCGCATACTTACGGCTGCGTAACTTCTTCGCCGGGAGAACCCTCCCCAGGCACAGAAAAGGGGTCCCCGACATGGCAGAGCTCGTCTACCCGCCCGTCATCGGCGCCGCCCGCGCGGCGTTCAAGGCGCTCGACCTGAAGTTCGACATCGCCGGGGCCGACCACATACCCCGGCGGGGCGGCGCGGTCCTGGTGAGCAACCACATCGGATACCTGGACTTCATCTTCTGCGGCCTGGCCGCCCGCCCGGCCAAGCGCCTGGTGCGCTTCATGGCGAAGGAGTCGGTCTTCCGGCACAAGGTGTCAGGGCCGCTGATGCGCGCGATGAAGCACATCCCGGTGGACCGCGCGCAGGGCGTCCACGCCTACAAGCACGCGCTGAGCGCGCTGCGCGGCGGAGAGATCATCGGGGTCTTCCCGGAGGCGACGATCTCGGAGTCCTTCACGCTGAAGACCTTCAAGTCGGGCGCGGCCCGGCTGGCGCAGGAGGCGGGTGTGCCGCTGCTGCCGATGGCGCTGTGGGGCACCCAGCGGCTGTGGACCAAGGGCCACAAGCGGGACCTGGGCCGCAACCACTTCCCGATCACCATCCGGGTCGGCGAGCCGGTGGAGGCGTCGCCGGACGAGCAGACCGAGAAGATCACCGACCGGCTGCGCTCCCGTGTGCAGGACCTGCTGGAGGCGGCGCAGCGCGCGTATCCCGTACGCCCCAAGGGCCCCGAGGACACCTGGTGGGTCCCGGCGCACCTCGGCGGCACGGCACCGGCGCCGGGGGCCACGGCCTGACCGGCCGGGGGCCGCGGCTCAGCCGAAGAGCCGCGGCTCCCCCACCTCGATCCGCGCGTCGGGGCAGGTCTTCTCCAGCGTCTCGGCGAGTTCGGCCGCCGCCGCGGTCAGTTCCCCGGCGGTCATCGGGGCCATCCGCTCCAGCAGGAACAGCGCGTTCACGGACGCGTCGGTGAGCCGCGTCCGTACGCCCTGGCGCCAGTTCCAGCGGCGGCACGTCACGCCCTCGTCGTCGCACCACACCACCTCGCCGGGCTCCGGGTGCTCGGTCACCCGCTCGCCGCCGGCCGCGGTCACGAACGGCTCGGTGCCGGTGGCCCGCACCAGCCGCATGCCGCCCCGGATGCGGTCCAGGTCCTCGCCGCCGACCGGGATCAGGTGGGCCACGCTGATGGCGTTGTAGAGGTCGACGAGGCGGTTGATGCGCGGCAGCCCGCCGTCCGCGAGGGCCCGCTTGGCCAGCGCCTCGGCCGAGTTGCGGGTACGGGACGGCTTGCTGCCGAAGGCGGTGTACGCGGCGCGCCAGGCGGCGATGTGCGGGTCGTCCTGCGGCGCCCGGCCGTCCAGCCGCTCCGCGAGCCTGCGGGCGGCGGCGTCCAGGAGGGCCGAGGAGGTCTCGTCGCTGGGCCCGTTGGTCAGGCCGTGCGCCTCGACGGCGAGGTAGCCGAAGCCGGGCGCCAGGGCTCGTACCTCGTCGGAGACGTGCAGGGGGAGAGTCATCGTCGCGTGCCTCGGGAATCGTCGGGCAGAAGCGCCGGGCGGCGGGGATGCGGCCGCCACGGGCTTCGGGACCGGTCGGCGGCCTCCGGGAGGCATTGGAGCACAGCGGGTCGTGGTTCAGCAAACCGCACTGGATAGTCCAACACAGTGCACTCCGCACCGGACAGCAACGCGCCTGGCAGCTGACCGCGGTCAGCTGCCAGGCGCGCCGTCCGTCGCGCGGCCTACCGCCCCATCTCCTCCCGCAGGGCGTCCACCAGCCCGTCCACGTCCTCCACGGTCGTGTCGAAGGAGCACATCCAGCGGACATCGCCGGCCGCCTCGTCCCAGAAGTAGAAGCGGTAACGCTTCTGCAGGCGCTCGGTGACATCGTGCGGCAGACGCGCGAAGACGGCGTTGGCCTGCACCGGGTAGAGGATCTCCACACCGTCGACCGAACGGACGCCGGCGGCGAGCCGCTTGGCCATCGTGTTGGCGTGCCGGGCGTTGCGCAGCCACAGGTCGCGGGCCAGCAGGGCCTCGAACTGCGCGGATATGAAGCGCATCTTGGAGGCCAGCTGCATGGACATCTTGCGTACGTGCTTCATCGCGCGTACCGCGTCCGGGTTGATGACCACCACGGCCTCGCCGAACAGGGCGCCGTTCTTCGTGCCGCCGAGGGAGAGCACGTCCACACCGACCGCGTTGGTGAACGCCCGCATCGGGACGTCCAGCGACGCGGCGGCGTTGGCGATCCGCGAGCCGTCCAGGTGCACCAGCATGTTGCGCTCGTGCGCGTGCTCGCAGATGGCCCGCACCTCGTCGGGGGTGTAGACCGTGCCCAGCTCGGTGTTCTGGGCGATCGAGACGACCTGCGGCATGGCGCGGTGCTCGTCGTCCCAGCCGTACGCCTGCCGGTCGATCAGCTCGGGCGTGAGCTTGCCGTCCTCGGTCGGTACGGTCAGCAGCTTCAGCCCGCCGACGCGCTCGGGGGCGCCGCACTCGTCGACGTGGATGTGCGCGCTCTCGGCGCAGATCACCGCGCCCCAGCGGTCGGTCATCGCCTGGAGGGCGACCACGTTGGCGCCGGTGCCGTTGAAGACCGGGAACGCCTCGGCGGTCTGCCCGAAGTGGCTGCGGATGACGCGCTGGAGGTGCTCGGTGTACTGGTCCTCGCCGTAGGCGACCTGGTGACCGCCGTTGGCGAGCGCGATGGCCGCCAGCACCTCCGGGTGCACACCCGCGTAGTTGTCGCTGGCGAAACCGCGCACCGCCGGGTCGTGGTGCCGCTGGGCGTCGGTCTTGCGTTCGGTCACGCTTCGGGGGTCAGCCACAGACGCTGTCCATTCACTTCCTGGGCGGGCCGCTCCCAGACGCCGCTGACGGCCTGGGCCAGGTCCTTGACGTCCGTGAAGCCCGCGAACTTGGCATTCGGGCGCTCGGCGCGCATCTGGTCGTTGACGAGCGCCTTGACGACCAGGATGGCAGCCGCCGCCTTGGGCCCCGCCTCGCCCCCGGCCTTGCGGAAGGCGTCGCCGAGGGCCAGCGTCCACGCCTCGGCGGCGGCCTTGGAGGCGGCGTACGCGGCGTTACCGGCCGTCGGCTTGCTCGCGCCCGCCGCGCTGACCAGCAGGAACCGCCCGTTCCCGGAGCGCTCCAGCGCGGCCTGGAAAGCCAGCGAGGTGTGCTGGACCGTACGGATGAGGAGCTTTTCCAGCAGGTCCCAGTCGCCGAGGTCGGTCTCCGCGAACGACGCGGAGCCGCGCCAGCCGCCGACCAGGTGCACCAGCCCGTCGATCCGGCCGAACTCCTTCTCCGTACGGTCGGCCCAGGCGCGCGTCGCGTCGAGGTCCAGCAGGTCGACGGTGTCGCCGGTGACGGTCGCGCCGCCGTGCGCGTACCGCGCGGCGTCCACCGCCTCCGCCAGCCGCGCGGCGTCCGCGTCGGCGGCCACCACGGTCGCGCCCGCCTCGGCCAGCCGCAGCAGCGTCGCCCGCCCGGCGGGACCCGCCGCCCCGGCCACCGCGATGACCGCGCCTTCCAGTGGCCCCTGGCCGTTGGTCGCAGTACTCATGTCCCTCGTCTCCTCGTGCTCCGGCCTGCCCTGGGTGCCGCCGGCGCTCACACCGCCACCGGCATGTCGCTGTGGGCCGTGATGCCCTTCGTGGAGGCAATCACGCCGCGCAGTTTCTTGGCGAGGGCCTCGTAGAACATGCTGAGCGGAAATTCGTCCGGCAGGACGTCGTCGACGAGCTTGCGCGGCGGCTTGTCGAGGTCGAGGGCGTCCGGCCCCTTGGCCCAGGTCGAGCCGGGGTGCGGGGCGAGGTAGGTCGAGACGAGATCGTAGGCGGCGAACCAGTGGACCAGCTTGGGCCGGTCGATGCCGTCCCGGTACAGCTTCTCGATCTCGCCGCACAGCTGGTTGGTGACCTGCGGGGCCCGCTCCCAGTCGATGTGCAGGGTGTTGTCCGTCCAGCGTACGACGTCGTGCCGGTGCAGGTAGGCGAAGAGCAGCTGGCCGCCGAGGCCGTCGTAGTTGCGTACCCGGTCACCGGTGACGGGGAAGCGGAACAGCCGGTCGAAGATGACCGCGTACTGGACGTCGCGGGCCTGGCGGACGCCCTCGGCCTCCAGCTTCACGGCCTCCTTGAAGGCGGTCAGGTCGCAGCGCAGCTCCTCCAGGCCGTACATCCAGAACGGCTGCCGCTGCTTGATCATGAAGGGGTCGAAGGGCAGGTCGCCGTGGCTGTGGGTGCGGTCGTGGACCATGTCCCACAGGACGAACGCCTCCTGGCAGCGCTGCTGGTCGGCGAGCATCGCGCGGATGTCGTCGGGCAGTTCGACGCCCAGCGTCGCCACCGCGGCCTCGCTGACCCGGCGGAAGCGGGCGGCCTCGCGGTCGCAGAAGATGCCGCCCCAGGTGAAGCGCTCGGGTGCCTCGCGCACGGCGATGGTCTCGGGGAAGAGGACGGCGGAGTTGGTGTCGTACCCGGCGGTGAAGTCCTCGAAGGTGATGCCGCAGAACATCGGGTTGTCGTAGCGGGTGCGCTCCAGGTCGGCCAGCCACTCGGGCCAGACCATGCGCAGCACGACCGCCTCGAAGTTGCGGTCCGGGTTGCCGTTCTGCGTGTACATGGGGAAGACGACCAGGTGCTGGAGGCCGTCGGAGCGCTGCCGCGCGGGGTGGAAGGCCAGCAGGGAGTCCAGGAAGTCCGGTACGGCGAAGCCGTCGTCGGCCCAGCGGCGCAGGTCCGCGACCAGCGCCCGGTGGTAGGCGGCGTCGTGCGGGAGCAGCGGCGCCAGCTCTTCGATGGCCGATATCGCGCGCTCGACCTCGTGCCGGACGGCGTCGGCGGCGGGCGCGCCCTCGGCGGCGAAGTCGATCGAGCCGTCCTTGGACTGCCACGGGCGGATGGTCTCGATGGCGTCCTTCAGCACCGGCCACGCCGGGTGCCGCACCACACGCTCTGCGGTGGCGGTGGCGCCTGGGGCACCCACAGGCGAAAGAATTTCCGTCATGACTACCCTCCGGCAGGAGATCCTGTTGTGCCGCCACGGTATCCAGGGGGTCTTCGACTTCTCAAGAGCTCCAGAGGAAAATGTTCTGCCCGACCCCCATGGTCACGCACTTTTTTCCTGCCCGCTTGCGAAGATGCGGAAGTTTCTGTCCGACGGAACCATGCCTGCCGCGCATCCTGCAGCACGTACCCGGAATCGGCCGCCGTATACGGGACGCGACGTGGCGACTACGGACGCGGGACGCTCAGCAGTGGTCGGGAAGCGACCGGATCCGGTCGAATTCCGGCCGCCCGGCGGGCAGCCGCCCCGGCGCCCGGCTGGTGTCCCTGACCGGTTCCGTGCACCCGGCGACGCAGGAGCCCTCTTGGGGCCGCGCCGGCCGCGGCGTCGTACGGGTGCGTCAGCCCCCGGCGGACTCGCCCACGCACGGGTGACACCGACGCGTCACCGGACACCCCGGACGGATCGGACGGCACCGCCCGCCGCACGGCAGCCGCGGCACCCGAACACCCGTGATCCGCACCGGACTTCCGGCGCTCCCCCGGCGCCCGCCCCGGGCGTGGCAAGCCCCCGTTCCGGCCATGTCGCAGGGCTGTCCGACACCGTTCCGGCGCTTTGGGGCGCCCGTTAGGCTGTGCGCCGTTTCGAGAGCAGCCGGTGGTCCACGCGCGGCGCGGGCGGGGCAGCCGTGGCCGGCGGGCGGCACCGGTCCGGCAGCACACCGACAGAAACGAGGCAGCCTTGTCCTTTCTCACCATCGGACACCGCGGGATGATGGGCGTCGAGCCGGAGAACACCCTGCGCTCGTTCGTCCGCGCCGAACGCGAAGGTCTCGACGTCATCGAGCTGGACCTGCACCTGAGCAAGGACGGCGCGCTCGTGGTCATGCACGACGCGGACGTGGACCGCACGACCGACGGGACGGGACCGGTCGCCGACCGCACCCTCGCCGAGCTGCGCGACCTGGACGCGGGTTACGGCGAGCGCGTCCCGGTGTTCGAGGAGATCGTGGACGCGGTGCGGGCGCCGCTCCAGGCGGAGATCAAGGACGTGGCCGCCGCCCGGGCGCTCGTGGACGTGCTGCGCGCCCGCGACCTGACCGCCCGGGTCGAGGTGATCTCCTTCCACGACGCGGCGCTGGCCACGGTCGGCGAGCTGCTGCCCGGCGTACGGACCGCGCTGGTCGCCGAGCACTACGGCACCGACGTGGTGGACCGCGCGCTGGCCGTCGGCGCCTCGGCGCTCTCCCTGGACATCCGCCGGCTCACCCTGGAGCTGGTGGAGCGGGCCCACGCGGCGGACCTGCGCGTCCTGGGCTGGACCGTGAACACCCACGACGAGCTGCGGCTCAGCCGCGGGCTCGG
This sequence comes from Streptomyces sp. NRRL F-5755, assembly GCF_001279365.1. Classification (NCBI taxonomy): domain Bacteria; kingdom Bacillati; phylum Actinomycetota; class Actinomycetes; order Kitasatosporales; family Streptomycetaceae; genus Streptomyces; species Streptomyces sp. NRRL F-5755. The sequence continues at coordinate 43,119 of NZ_LGCW01000297.1, forward strand.
GCTGGACGGCGTGGTCACCGACTTCCCGGAGATCCGGCGGGCGGTGCGGTTCACGGCGTGAGGCGGGCCGGGCGGTGCCCGCCCGGCAGCCCTAGTCCAGCGTCTTGACCAGCAGCTCGAATTCCAGGTCGGGGCGCCGCGGAATGCCGAACCGCTCGTCGCCGTACGGGAACGGGAACATCGTGCCGGTGCGCCGGTACCCGCGGCGCTCGTACCAGGCGATCAGGTCGGAGCGCTGCCGGATGACGGTCATCCGCATCTCGGCGGCGTTCCACCGGGCGCGCGCGGTGCGCTCCGCCTCGGCCATGACGACCTTGCCGAGGCCGCCGCCCTGAAGGCCGGGTCGGACCGCGAACATACCGAAGTACACATGATCACCGCGGTGTTCGAGCTGGCAGCAGGCGACGACCTCCCCCGCGTTCTCGGCGACCAGCAGCACGCTGTCCGGGGCGCCCACCACCGCGGCGACACCCTCCGGATCGGTGCGCTGCCCCTCCAGCAGGTCCGCCTCGGTGGTCCAGCCCTCCCGGCTCGCGTCGCCGCGGTAGGCGGACTCGATCAGCGCGACGAGCGCCGGGACGTCGGCCTCGGTGGCGGCTCGGTAGGTCAGCTCGACGGTCGTCATGGGCGGGGCGTCCTCTCCGGTGGCTCGGCGCGGCGGTACGGACCGGGGTGCGGGGCGGCGCACGCGTACGGCCGTACCGGAGGCTAACAAGACCCGCGGGCCCGCCGCCCGGTCCGGTCCGCGTGCGGCGGCTTCGCCGGGCCGGATGCGGCCCCGCGGCCATGGCCCGCGGGCCCGGCGGCGTAGGGTCCGCAGCATGGTGCATGTACTGAGCAGCAGGGTGCTGGTGCGGCCGTCCGACCCCGAGCGGTCGCGGGAGTTCTACGGGCGCGCGCTGGGCCTGGAGATCTATCGCGAATTCGGTACCGGCCCCGAGCGCGGCACGGTGTACTTCCTCGGCGGCGGCTTCCTGGAGGTCTCCGGCCGCTCCGCAGAGCCCCCGACCGCCACGCTCCAGCTGTGGCTCCAGGTCGCCGATGCCGCCGCCGCGCACGAGGAGCTGAAGGCCCACGGCGTGGAGATCCTGCGCCCGCCGGTGCAGGAGCCGTGGGGGCTGATCGAGATGTGGATCGCGGACCCGGACGGCCACCGGATCGTGCTGACGCAGGTCCCGGCGGACCACCCGCTGCGGTACCGCCCCGGCATCTGAGGTCGCCGGCAGGCCCCACCCGTACTCACGGCCCCCTCCCGGGCCGCCGTGCTCCCCTCTTGCGCCCGTGCGCTCCCCGTTCCCGGTTTCCGGCGGGCGTTTCCGGGCCGCCCGCGGGGCACCATGCGGCTGTACCGGGCTCCGTGTGACGCCGCGCGCTGTGTGCGTGGTCCGCACGCGACCGCCGTACGGCTTGCGGGGAGGACGCCGTGCACGGACCGTCATGGGTCGGCTGGCTGCTGGTGCTGTTGTGCGCCGGGGCGGGCGCGTACTGCCTGTCGAGTGTGCGCCGGGGTACGGCCGCGCAGCGCCGGGAAGCGCGCGGCGAAGCGCTGATGGGGCTCGGCATGGCGGTGATGGCGCTCCCCGCCGCCACGGTGGCGCAGCCGCCCTGGACGCCATGGGTGTTCGCCGTCGTCTTCGGCGCGGCAGGTCTGTGGGCGCTGCTACGGCGGCACCCGCACCACGCGGTGGGCGCGGCGGCGATGGTCTACATGGCGCTGGCGATGGTGGCCGTCCCCGGCGGCAGTCCGCTAAGCGGCGGGCACGCAGCGCACACAGGAAGCATGGAGGGGATGGATTCCATGGGGCCTGGCGGGCTGCCGCTGCTCACCGGGCTGCTGCTGGCGTACTACGCGGTGTACGTCGTCGCCGCCGGAGTCCGCCTGGCCCCCTCGGCCGCCCCGGGTACGGCGGACACCGAGATCGCGCCCGTGCGGGCCGCGTGGCCGGAGGTGGTGGGCGCGTGCCGCGTGGCGATGGGCATCGGGATGTTCGCGATGCTGTTGACTCTTTGACGTCCCGCTGCCGACGCCGGCACCCCGAACCGGCGCGCGCCAGGGCCGGTTGGGCGGCCGTCCGTCCCTCGCGCACCACCCGCGCCACCGGCGCCGGTGGTATACGTCACTTCCGGTGCCGTTCCATACCTGGCGGCAGCCGCGCGCTCATAGGCTGACGCCCATGATGGTCCCCCTCGCGCTGATGATGCTCGGCGCGCTGGCTGCGGCGATGGCGCCGCGCCTGATGGCCCGCGCCGACTGGCCCGACCGCGAACCGGTGCTCGCCCTGTGGGTGTGGCAGTGCGTGGTCGCCGCCGTTCTCCTGTGCTGCGTCCTGGCGATGTCGCTGAGCGGCGCCGCCGCCTGGGAAGCCGTACGCAGCCAGCTGTTCAGCCACGCACCGCGCGTCGTGGTCGAGGCGTACGCGCTCAAGGCGTACGGGCCCTGGTCCGGCGTGCTGGCCGGGGTACTGGCGGGCGGCGGCGCCTGGACGGCCGTCATGCTCACCCGGGAGGTGCGCGGCGCCCGCGCCCGGCGGCGGCAGCGGCGTACGGACCTGGTGCGGCGCGCTCCGCTGCTGCCCGGCGAGGAGCGGGCCGGGGACCGGCTCGTCGTCCTGGAGGGCGACCGCCCCGAGGCGTGGTGGCTGCCCGGCGCGACGCCCCAACTGGTCATCACCACTGCGGCGTTGCGCCGACTGAAGGGCCGTCAACTCGATGCGCTGATCGCCCACGAGCAGGGCCACGCGCGGGCCCGGCACGACGTCCTGCTGCACTGCGCGTCGGCGCTGGCGGCCGGATTCCCGCAGGTCCCGGTCTTCGCGGCGTTCCGCGACCAGGTGCACCGGCTGGTCGAGCTGGCCGCCGACGACGTGGCCTCGCGCCGCTTCGGACGGCTGACGATTGCCCTGGCCCTGGTCGAACTCAACGAGGACCGCGGGGTGTTCGGCCCGTGCCCCGCCCAGTGCACCGAGGTCCCGGACCGCGTGCACCGGCTGCTGGCCCCCGCGCCCCGCTTCACACCCGGCCGGCGCCTGCGGATGACGGCGATCGCGGCGCTGGTCCCGGCGGTTCCGCTGCTGGTGACGTTCATGCCGGGGCTGAGCGCGCTGACGTACTGAGGGAGCGCGGGAGCGGGGAGGACGCCCGGACGTACGAACGTACCTTCGTACGGGGCTAGCTGGCCCTTCCCGCTCCCCTCGGCGAAGATTTCCCCATGCTCTCCAGGCCCGCCCCCGCAC
>NZ_LGCW01000298.1:0-45027 GCF_001279365.1 Streptomyces sp. NRRL F-5755
GGCGGCGGGCGGGGGAGGGCCGGGAGGCGGCGCGGGGGCCGCGGGCCGGGCCCGTGCCCGCTGATCGTCCGCCACGGGAGCGCCCGGCGGCGCCTGACGCGGGGCCAATTGTCAGACCCCGGCGGTTTACTGACGGCATGACGAACGCGACCACAGCACAGCACCTCACCGCCATCGACCTCCTCCGCGGCCGCGCGTTCCCGGCCGAGCCGGTCGCCTCCGCCATGGTCGAGAGCGGCCCCGGATTCCACGTCGCCCAGCTGCGCGCCGACGAGCAGCTGTGGGACGCCGACCCCGCCGACGTCGAGGAGACGGCGCAGGAGTACCGCGCCGAGCTGGAGGGACTCATATCGGCTCTCTGCTTACGCTGGGGCGAGCCCGAGGTGCTGGACCTGGCGGACCAGCTGGAGCGGGTCGCGATGGGCATGCCCGTCCGGCCGCCGCTCGACGTGCTGTGCGGCCAGGTGCCGCGGGTGCACGCCTGGCGCGCCGACGGCCGGTGGATCGCGGTCGGGCTGGGGGAGGGCGAGCCCGAGATGCCGGCCTTCCGGCTGCTGGCGGCGGTGGGCCGGGCGGATGCGGTGCGCTGAGCACCGAGGATGGGGTCTGTGCGCGGAACGGGCTCGGTGCGGGGGTCGGGGTCTGCGTGCGGAACAGGCCCGGTACGGGAAACGGGCTCCGTACGGGAAACGGGCTCCGTACGAGGAATGGGGTCTGCGCGCGGAACGGGTGGCGGCGCCGGTGCCGGCCGCCCGCCGTGGGCCGGCCGCACCGCCGCCGCCACCCGTGCGGGGGCCGTCGGGCGCGGGCGCCGCGCGCGTACCGTACGGGCGCGGCCGTCCCGTCGTTCCTGCCGGGTCTACTTCTCCCCGTCGTTCTGCTTGTCGCGGTGGTGTGCCCACGGGTGGCGCAGCCGGATCCAGATGTCGCGGGCCTGGCGCCCGGCCTCGGTACGGCTCTGGGCCACCAGCTCGCGGGCCTGCTCCGGGGTCTCGACCATCGGCCCGGAACCGCGCAGCGGCTTGCCCGCCGTCTCGTGCAGGAAGAAGGCCGCGATGAAGCCGATGACACCGGCCACCATCAGGTAGTACGCCGGGATCATATGGCTGCCGGTGGCCTCCACCAGCGCCGAGGCGGCCAGCGGCGTGGTGCCGCCGAAGAGCGACACGGAGATGTTGAACGCGATCGACAGCGCCCCGTAGCGCAGATGGGTGGGGAAGAGCGCCGGCAGCGTCGAGGCGGAGGTGCCCGCGAAGCAGACCAGCAGCAGGCCCAGGATGAGGCACCCGAACGCCGGGAAGAGGATCCCGCCCTGCCGGATCAGCAGGAACGCCGGATAGGAGAGCGCCACCAGCGCGACGCTGGAGGCGATGAACACCGGGCGCCGGCCCCATTTGTCGGACGTACGGCCCACGGTCGTGATCGTCAGCGCGACGACCATCATGGTGCCCAGCACCAGCAGCTGCGCGGTCGTGGCGTCCTCGCCCAGCGTCTCGGTCATGAAGGTGGGCAGGTAGGAGGTCACCATGTAGTTGGTGACGTTGTACAGCAGCACCAGCCCCATGCAGATCAGCACGGCTTCCCAGTGCCCCGTGAAGATCTCCTTCAGGCGGCCCTTGCCCGACTGCCGGGCTTCCTCGACGGGCGTGTCGTCGGGACCGGCGGCCTCGGCCTGCTGCCGCGCCGCCTCCGCCTCCTGCTTGAAGGCCGGGGTCTCCTCCAGCTTCATCCGCATATAGAGGCCGATCAGGCCGAGCGGCCCGGCCACCATGAAGGGGATGCGCCAGCCCCAGTCCTCCAGGCCGTCCGTGCCCAGTACGGCGGTGAGCACGGTGACCAGGCCCGAGCCGAGGGAGTAGCCGACGAAGGTGCCGAAGTCGAGCCAGCTGCCGAGGAAGCCGCGGCGCTTGTCCGGCGCGTATTCGGCGATATAGGTCGTCGCGCCGGCGTATTCGCCGCCGGTGGAGAAGCCCTGCACCAGCCGGCAGACGAGCAGCAGCAGCGGGGCGGCGAAGCCGATGGAGTCGTAGCCGGGCAGGAAGCCGACCGCGAAGGTGCTGATCGCCATCATGATCATCGTGGCGGCGAGCACCCGCTGCCGTCCGATGCGGTCGCCCAGCGGCCCGAAGACCAGACCGCCGAGCGGCCGCACGAGGAAGGCGGCGGCGAAGGTGGCGAAGGTGGAGACGAGCTGGGCGCCGGGGGAGCTGGACGGGAAGAAGACCTTGCCCATCGTGGCCGCCAGATAGGCGTAGACCCCGAAGTCGAACCACTCCATCATGTTGCCGAGCGCGGCCGCCGTGACCGCGCGGCGCACCTGCGGTCGGTCGGTGACGGTGACTTCCTCGACACTGAGCTGGCGTTTGCGGCGGCGCAGCAGGGTGCGCAGCAGCCGGTCGGTTTCGGAGCTTCTTCCTCCGTCCGACCGCTTGTTCCGCCGGACACGCGGCGGCTGAGGCTGACCGGTAGTCATCTCGTCCTGTCGCTAGGGGCTGAGCGGCACATCGGTAACTCCGAGTATCAACGCAAAGGTCGAAATCGGCATAACCAGCATAGGAACGACACGAATGGGGCGAACGCAACGTTTGACGTCTTATCGGCTCACTGGCCGTACCCATACGGCACAACACCACCGAATGGCTCAAACGCTGCGCACAGCCCCACCACCCCGTGCGCCCTACACACAACGCACGCCTTACCCGTAACGCGGGACTCACACGTCCCGGACGTCACCTTCCTCGGCTTCCTCGTCGAAAGCTGCAGCTCGCAGCCGTGCGTACGCCTCCGCCAGCGCGGCCGGCGGGTAGTGCGCGTTGAGGCCGCTGGGGTTGGGCAGCACCCAGATCCGGGTGTCGCCGATCGTCCGCTCCTGCGGGCCGACCTGCGCCCGCTTGTCGTCGAAAGCCACCCGATAGGCCGTCACCCCGGCCACGGCGAGCCACCGCGGCCGCAGGCGCGTCACCTTCTCGACGAGGTGCCGTCCGCCCTCGCGGAACTCCTCCGCGGTCAGCTCGTCGGCCCGGGCGCTGGCCCGCTCCACGACGTTGGTGATGCCGAGGCCGTACGCCAGCAGCTCCTCCTGCTCGGCGGGCCTGAGCACGCGCGGCGTGAACCCGGCCGCGTGCAGGGTGGGCCAGAAGCGGTTGCCGGGCCGGGCGAAGTGGTGGCCGGCGGCGGCCGACATCAGTCCGGGATTGATGCCGCAGAAAAGCACCCGCAGGCCGGGCGCCGCCACGTCGGGGACGAGGCGGCCGCGCGCGGCCTGCAGTTCCTCGGGAGTGAATCCCATCTCAGCGGGGCCTCACAGAATGGAGCCCGGCGCGTAGGCCGCGGCCTCGGGGTGCTGCTTGGCGATCTCCTCGATACGGGACACGACGGTGGCCACCTGGTCGGCGGCGGCGCCGGTGAAGGACAGCTTGTCGGCCATCAGCGCGTCCAACTGCGCACGGTCGAGCGGAATGCGCTCGTCCGCCGCCAGCTTGTCCAGCAGCTCGTTGCGCTCGACGCCCTGCTCGCGCATGGCGAGCGCCGCGGCGACCGCGTTCTCCTTGATCGCCTCGTGCGCCACCTCGCGGCCCACCCCGGCCCGTACGGCGCCCATGAGCACCTTGGTCGTGGCGAGGAAGGGCAGATAGCGGTCCAGCTCCCGCGCGACGACGGCGGGGAAGGCGCCGAACTCGTCCAGCACGGTCAGGAACGTCTCCAGCAGGCCGTCCAGGGCGAAGAAGGCGTCCGGCAGCGCGACCCGGCGCACCACCGAGCAGGACACGTCGCCCTCGTTCCACTGGTCGCCGGACAGCTCGCCGGCCATCGAGGCGTAGCCGCGCAGGATGACCATCAGGCCGTTGACGCGCTCGCAGGAGCGGGTGTTCATCTTGTGCGGCATCGCGGACGAGCCCACCTGGCCGGGCTTGAATCCCTCGGTGACCAGCTCGTGGCCGGCCATCAGCCGGATCGTCTTGGCGAGCGAGGACGGCGCCGCGGCCAGCTGCACCAGGGTGGTGACCACGTCGTAGTCCAGCGAGCGCGGATAGACCTGGCCGACCGAGGTGAACGCCCGGCCGAAGCCGAGGTGCCCGGCGATCCGCTGCTCCAGCTCCGCCAGCTTCGCGGCGTCGCCGCCCAGCAGGTCCAGCATGTCCTGCGCGGTGCCGACCGGGCCCTTGATGCCGCGCAGCGGATAGCGGGACAGCAGGTCCGTCAGCCGCTCGTACGCGGCCAGCAGCTCGTCGGCGGCGGTCGCGAAGCGCTTGCCCAGCGTGGTCGCCTGGGCCGCGACGTTGTGCGAGCGCCCCGCCATCACCAGCTCGGCGTGCTCACCGGCGAGCCGGCCCAGCCGCGCCAGCACGGCGACGGTACGGTCCCGCATCAGCTCCAGCGACAGCCGGACCTGCAGCTGCTCGACGTTCTCGGTCAGGTCGCGCGAGGTCATGCCCTTGTGGACCTGCTCGTGCCCGGCGAGCGCGTTGAACTCCTCGATCCGCGCCTTCACATCGTGCCGGGTGACCTTCTCCCGCTCGGCGATCGACGCCAGGTCGACGTCCTCCAGCACCCGCTCGTAGTCGGCGAGGGCCTGCTCCGGCACCTCCACCCCGAGGTCCTTCTGCGCACGGAGCACCGCGAGCCACAGCTTGCGCTCCAGCTTGACCTTGTACTCGGGGGACCACAGGACGGCGAGCTCCGCGGAGGCGTAGCGGCCGGCCAGGACATTCGGAATGCGGGGCTTGGCAGTCACGTGACGAGAGTCTACTGGTCACCTGACAGCCTCGACGTCCAGCCCTGTGACCTGGGGAACTGGCTTCTTCCTTGATCAACTGGAGGGGGTGGGGGCGAGGTCGGCCGGAGGGGCCCGCGGCCTGGCGGGCCCTGGTGATCTTGTGTGCGGTGCGGGGCTTGATGATGGTGGCGCAGTGGCCCTCCGCTTTGAGGCACTCCTTCATCCAGGGCCGGAGCCGTCGGATCGGCCGGCCGCTCAGCGCGGACTCCTTTACCGGAGAGACGGGCGGTATGGCGCGCCTGCGCTCTTCGGTGGCGGAGAGCTCGCAGAATGATCATCACCGGAGCGCGCCGCGGCTTCCGCCCGGTCGCCGACATCCTCGCCCTGCGGCCGGGGCTCATCCGGCGGGACCTGCCCTTGGAGGCGGCGTCCGGGGGCCGACATCGGCCTGGCTTTCGACGACCCGGGCATCATGACGATGGTCTGGGCGCTCGCCACTGTCCGAGGGAATGCTCGGTCGGGGGCCGGCGCGTCGGCGCCCCGAACCCTCCTGGTTCCTATCCTTCTCGTTTTGAGCCACCTCTCCGTCCGGACGCTGGATCCGGCAAGATGACGCAGCAACTCATCCGGCGGCAATCGTTGCACCAAGGCCCGGCGCCTCCAGCTGCCGTTTCGCGAAGATCCGCGAGCCGGTGTCCCCGACTGCCGCCGGGCCTCGCAGACACTCACCGGTCCTGAGCGCGAACCGAGACGGCGAGGAGGCCGCGGCCGGATGCCCACGCCTCCCTGCCATGTCGTGGGCCTCCGCTCCTGTGGGGTCTCGCCCGGAACGGGAAGAAGCGCGGGCCACACTGAAACGGTGCTGCCTATACCGCCTACGCCAGACGATCCCGGCCGACTCCCCGCCCCATGGTGGGTGCCTGATGACGGCGCTCTGCACGGCCTGGAACGGGAACTTCACCGGGAACTGCCGCCGGGCCACCCGCTGTACGGTGCCCGGGTCCGCGCGGCGGCACGTTGCGAAGCCTGCGACGACGTCCTGTTCCGCGTCACCGACCGTTCCTTCCGTTGGGCAGTGGTTCATCTGACCTGGAGTGGCGGCCAGGAACAGCCCCCCTGGCCCCGGACAACATCACTGGCCGACCTCGAAGGCCCGCTCACCCGACGCTTCCTCCACGACGGCACCAGCGACTCCTGACACCCAACGTGACTTCGTAATTCCGCGCACGTCGGGCGTGTGGCGGCTGCTGAGCGGCGCTCTGCCCGATCGCACGGAGGACAGCGGCGAGCCGGACCCCGTGGCCCACGGCCCGGTTCGGATCGGCGAGGACAGGGTGCGGCGAACCCGCAGGGGCCCAGGGGCGGTTCACCGGTCGGCCGACGCACCCCACTCGCAGCCCGCAGCATCGGTCATCTGTCCGCCTTTCCGCGAACCGTTCTGCCTTCGTTCACGTGCCGTCTGCGCATCAGGAGGCACTTCGTTCGGATCGCGTCGGGAGCGTCGTGCCGCCCCATCCTCCGCGACCCCTGGACGTATACCGTGACCGCATTACGTACGCGCCGCCGGCCTCGTGCTCTCGCTCTCCTCCTCGCCGCCGGGACGGCACTGGCCGGTGCGCTCGTCGCCTCACCTGCCGACGCGGCCCCGGCCGGTGACATCCGTATCAACGAAGTGGTGACCACCGGGGACGTCGAGGACTCGGTCGAGCTGTACAACAAGGGCACCGCGACGGTCGACATCTCCGGCTGGATCCTCAAGGACGGCAAGGACGGCTCGAAGTACAAGATCGCCTCCGGGACCACGCTGGCCGCGGGTGCTTTTCGTGCCTTCGACGTCCACGACGCGTTCGGGCTGGGGTCGGACGACAAGGCTCGTCTGTACCTGCCGGACGGCAAGACTCTGGTCGACAGTTATTCCTGGAGCAAGCATTCCGGCCCTTCCTGGTCACGCTGCCCCGACGGCACGGGTGCCTTCAAGGCGGCCGAGGTGACCTTGGGTGCCGCGAACGATTGCGGTGGCGGCGGAACCACACCCGTGTCATGGCCCGGCAGCAACTCCGTGACGAACGCTGACCCTTCCAACGTCTTCGGGCAGGATCTCAGCGGCCTCTACCAGGACGGCAACATCATGTGGGCGGCCCAGAACAGCGGCAAGCTGTGGCGCCTGGTCCGTAACGGCTCCGGTGGCTGGGCCCCCGACACCAACAGTGGTTGGAGATCCGGCAAGGCCCTGCGCTTTCCCGGCGGCTCCGGGCACCCCGACAGCGAAGGCGTCACCGTGACCGGCAACGGTTCCGCGGACGGCGTCTTCGTCGTCAGTGAACGCAACGGTGACGCCTCCGGCACCAGCCGCCTGTCCGTCCTGAAGTACGACGTCTCCGGCACCGGCTCCACGCTCACGGCCGTCAAGGAGTGGAACCTCACCTCCGACCTGCCGCCGGTCGGCTCCAACCTCGGCTTCGAGGGCATCACCTGGATCCCCGACACCTACCTGACCCAGGCCGCCTTCAAGGACGCCTCCACCGGCGCCGCCTACGACCCGGCCCGCTACGGCGCCCACAGCGGCGGCGTGTTCTTCGCCGGAGTCGAAGGCACCGGCATGATCTACGGATACGTCTTGCAGGACTCCGGCGCCTTCACCCGCGTCGCGTCGGTCAACAGCGGCATGCGTGGCGTCATGGAACTCCAGTGGGACCCCCGGGCCGCCCGTCTGTGGGCCGTCTGCGACGACACCTGCGACGGCCGGCACCGCACCTTGCAGGTCGACAAGGCCGGCGCCTTCACCACCACCGCCGTCTACAACCGCCCCGCCGGCATGCCCAACTACAACAACGAGGGCTTCGCCCTGGCAGGCGCCGACGAGTGCATCGCCGGGTCCAAGCCCGTCTACTGGGCCGACGACGCCAACGACGACGGCCACGCACTGCGCAAGGGCACCGTCACCTGCTGACCCGTGCCCCGACCCGCCGGGCGCGCCGCACGCAGCAGTGCGGACTATGTCCCGGGCGGCTTCGGGAGAACTTCGCGCAGGCGGTCGAGGAGTGCCCGGGCCGCGGGGCTGGAGGGGCCGGTGGCCTGCCAGGCGAGCGCGATGCGTGCCCGCATTTCGGGCCGGACGATCCGCATGGTGCAAAGTTGCCCGTCGAGAGGCGATTCGTCCTCTCCAGCAGGCAGTACGGCGATGCCCAGGCCCCGCGCGGCGAGTCGTACGAGCACGTGCGGGGCGGCCGCCTCGAAGGTGACGCGAGGCCGGAATCCCGCCTGCGAGCAGCCGCGTTCGAGTGCCGCGCGTACCCCGGTACCGTGCGGCAGGCAGATCAGCGGTCTGTCGCGGAGATCGGCAAGCGGGATGCTCGTGCCCTGCTCGCGGCCGGGAAGCGGAACGCCGGGCGCGACAGTGGCAACCAGCGGGACGTCGATCACGGTCTGGAAGGCCATTCCAGATGGCGGCACTTCCTCAGCTGTCCCGAGGACGGCGATGTCCAGCTCACCGGCCAGGAGTGCTTCCTGCATCCGCTCCGTGGTGTCCTCGGTGAGGGTCAATTCGACCGCAGGGTGGGCGTCGTGGAATTCCGCGAGCAAAGCGGCGATGTCGAAGACGTGGCCGGTGGCACCGGAGACCAGCCCGAGCGTGACCCGGCCGCGCAGCAGTCCCGTGTACGCGTCCACCGTCTGCCGCACCGCCTCCGCCGCGGCCAGTGCGGCGCGGGCATGCGGCAGGACGGCCCGGCCCACCTCGGTCGGTGTCACCGAGCGGCCGGAGCGGTCGAGCAGCGACTGTCCCAGCTCCTTCTCCAATTGGCGGATCTGGGCGCTCAAGCCGGGCTGCGCGAGGTGCAGCCGGGCCGCGGCGCGGGTGAAACCGCCCTCCTCGACCACGGAGACGAAGTAGCGCAGCTGACGCAGTTCCATAACCAGCGATTCTAGGTGCCAGCAGAACCATCTATTGGAGATATGGCCCGATCGGCGGCAGGCTTGATCCCATGGAGAACGCGACACCGCGCAAAGTGAAGAAGGCCGAGGTCAGAGCCGCGATTTCGGCGGAACGCCGGGAACTTGCCGACCTGTTGGACACTCTGCGGGCCGACCAATGGGAGGGGCAGAGCCTCTGTGCGGGATGGCGGGTGCGTGAGGTGGCGGCACACATGTCGATGGGGTTCCGGCTCCGCTTGCCCGCGATGCTCGGCGAGTTGGCCAAGGCGCGCGGGAACCTCCACCGGATGACCGACCGGGTCGCGCGCAAGGACGCGGCCGCCCATTCCCCCGCCGCACTCGCCGCCTTCCTCCGGGACAACGCCGATCATCCCTGGACCCCACCGGTCGGCGGGCTCGCGGCGGCGCTCGGCCATGACGTGGTGCACGGGCTGGACATCACCGTCGCGCTCGGCCTCGACCGGCGCGTCCCCGAGGACCGGCTGCGCGTCCTGCTCGACGCGATCCGGCCCAGCAGCCTGAAATTCTTCGGCGCCGACCTCGACGGGGTGCGGCTGTGTGCCGAGGACCTCGACTGGTCGTACGGCTCGGGCTCGCCGCTGTACGGCTCCGCCCAGGACCTCCTGTTGCTGGCATACGGCCGCAGGATTCCAGGCAGTCGGCTACGAGGAGAGCCGAGCAGCCGCTTCACCCTGCCGGCCGGGTGAGCACAAACCGTGCTGCCGGCTCCGCCCATCCGCGTCCCCGCTGTCCACCGGTGGCGTTCGTGGCCGCGGAGTCTTGTGCGTATCCGGTGCTGCCTCGACTCTGGTGTGGTGGCCCGCCTTTCCGGGCACGGAGCGGCGGCTGAGGGCCCCTCGCTTGTGGGCGCGGCTTCCGCCGTGGTGCCGCGGCGGGTTGTGCGCGTGGGTCGGACCCGCGGGGCCTGCCGTATACGGTGCCCGGCGCGTGGCCGGGTCGCGCCCATCGAAGGAGAGGACGGTTCGCTCGTGTCATCACCGAACGGTTGCTACGTCGGCCCGTCGTTCCTGGCGGTGGCCAATCCCGGGTTCGAGCAGGGCGAGCAGGGGTGGATCTGGGACGACGGCACCGGCGTCGCCACCGGCAATCCGCACACCGGACGCTGCAACGCGTATCTGGATTCCGGGCGGGAACGGCAGGTGCGGCAGGTAGTGACCGCGACCGGGAAGGGCACGTACGACGTGTCCGCGTGGATAGCCGCGGGCGGGCCGCGTGGTGCGTTCTTGGTACGGGTCAATGGCGCGCCGGCCGGTGAGGTCGCCGTCGCGGACCGCTCGTTCTATTCCCGCCACACCGTCTCGCGGGTCGCCCTGAGAAAAGGGGACCGGATGGAGATCGTGTTCGCGTCCGGTGGCGCCTGGGTCAATGTGGACGACGTCATGCTGTCCCCCGCGGCCCCGGCCGACCCGCGGGTCACATCCTCCGATCCCCTGGTGGCGGAGATGTTCGAGTGGGCCAAACGCAAGGCCAACAGCTGGGTTCACCTGCCCGGCACCGTCGGGCCCCTGAATGTGGACGAAAGACAGCCCAGCGGGACCGGCACCGCGGCCTATGCCCCCTCGTACTGGGCCGGGTACGCGCACCGGAGCGGTTACTACGCGCGCGATACCGCCCATCAGGTCGTCGGAGCCCAGATCCTGGGGCTGACCGAAGAGAACAAGACCATGCTGGGCTCTTTCGCCGTTTCGGCAGTCGCCGCCCATGTGTATTACCCGGTATGGGCGTACAACTTCGACGCCCGGACGTATCTGAGCATCGACTACCACAGCCCCGACTTCTTCGTGCGCGAAGTGCCCGCACCCTTCGAACTGGTGGAGAAGACGGAACAGGCGTACCGGTGGAGCGGCGACCCCTTCTATACCGACGGCACCATGTGGGATTTCTGCCGTCACACCACCATGGAATTCGTCGAAGAGCACGACCGGCTCAAACCCAACGGTGTCGCCGAGGGCACGGGGCAGGGCATCTTCCAGGGGGCGGCCAGCTACAACGAGGGCAGCGGCGAGCAACTGGTCGAGGCCGGCGACGCGTTCGCCTCCCAGTACCGGGCCTACCTGGCCGCCTCGGCCCTCGCGGCGGCCCGGGGCGAGGACGACCAAGCGGCCCGGTATGCCGACCGGGCCGCGGAACTGCGCAGATACTTCCACCACGGCTGGGTCGCGAACCAGGGCGCCGCGATGACACGCGCCTATGACCTCTCCGGCGCCCCGCTGTCCGGATGGGGCAAGGAGAACAGCTGGTTCATGCCCATGAAACGTCTGCTGCTGCCGGGGCCGCGCAATGACGCCTACCTCGACTACATCGATGAAATGGCCGGGGGAGCGGGCAAACCGGTGAACCTTGAGGCGATCACATATCTGCCGGACACCTTCTTCGCCAACGACCGTGACCAGCAGGCGTGGAAGTGGATGCGTTACGTCTACGACCACCGCAACGACCGCCACCCCGTCGCCGCGCAGGGCCTCAACGGCGACTATCCGGAGGTCGCATTCACCCTCGTCTCACAAACTGTCGAGGGACTGATGGGATTCCGCCCGGACGCGCCCCGTGCCAGGGTGACCACCCGCTCCCACCTGCCCCGCGGCATCGACTGGGTGCGGGCCGACGACATCCCCGTCGGCGACGGCTTCTTCGGCCTGCGGCACGACGGCACCCACCGGTCCACGCTCACGAACGCCACCTCGAAGGCGTACACGTGGCAGGCCCGTTTCCCGGGCGGCCACCGCACCGTCAGGGCCGACGGACGGCCGCACGAGTTCCAGTGGAGGACGCTCCACGGCAGCGTCCACACCTGCGTGAACGTACGGATACCGCCGGGCGGGACCGCGACCGTGGAGATCGACCGCGAATGACCGGTTCCCACCCGGCCGCCCCCCCCGCGCGGAGAATCCGCTGACGGAGAATGCGGTCGCCAGGACGGCCGCCACGCAGGCGAACACGACGCTGACCTCCCCCGACGTCCGGTACCACCCGGCCGGGCCCGCCGGAATCACTTGGGGCCCACGTGACCCGCGAGGGTGCCCGCCCGGGGAATCACCGTCCCGGCGGACCGCCACAGGGCGCGTGCGAGACAGGCCAAGGTGGCGCCGACCACGATGTGCAGGGCGCCGGTGAGTGCGGAGTCGGGCAGCGCGGTCAGGAATGCGAAGAGCGGAAGCACGGTCGCGTACGCCCATGACGAGAGCCGTGGGAACACCCGGGCGCGGAGCAGTGCCGCACCGAACAGGGCGGAGCCCGCGGCGAAGACGGCCGCGGATCCGATGAGTGCGGGGACGGTGGGGCCCGTCAGGGCCTTCTCGACGGCCGTATCGTCGAAGGAGAAGAGCACGAGGTTCGAGGCGAACGCGGCGCCGCCGAACAGACCGAGGCCGATGAGGTTGACGACGTAGGCCGTCTCCCCGAAGTGGCCCGTGACCGCGCTCTGGCGCCGGTGCAGCGCGGTCAGCAACGGCAGCGCGAACGCGGGGGACAGGGCGAGGAAGAAGCTGGTCGCCGCGGTCTCCCCGGTGAAGAATTCGACGAGTGCGGGCAGGGCGATGAGCAGGCCGGACAGCGCTCCGCACAGCGCTCCGGTGCGGGCGGCCCGGTCGGACAGGGTGGTGGGCATGGGGCGCTCCAATGCGTCGAAGGACGGTCCCGGCCCGGAACCCGCGGGCCGGGGCCGAGAACGTTAAGGTGCCGCCGACCGGCTGCGGCAGGTGCTGAACGGCGAGACCCACCGCCGGACGTCACCGACCCGCCGCTGCCGTACGGCTGGTCGGCACGTGCCGCCCGGCCACACCCGCCTGCGGGCGCCGCGCGCCCTCGCCCCCTGACGGCTGCCCGCCTAGCCTTGACGGCACCAAAAGGGGGGTGAGCACATGACGGCCTACGTTCCCGTGCCATGGGTGTCGCCTCTGCTGTACGCCGCGGTGCTGGTCGGTGGCCTCTACTACGCGCTGGCCGGCCTCGCTTCCGGCCCCGGTCCACCGCTGCCGCGCACGGCGGGATTCGCCGCGGGGCTCGTGGCGCTGATCGCCCTGGAGGCCGTGGAGCGGCGTGGCATCTCCCTTCGGGCGCGCCTGCCGATGCTCGGGCGGGGATGCCTGATCCCGGTGGTGGTCGCCCTCGACGTGTCGGGGCTGGCCCAGGTCCTCTTCGTCCTCCTGCCCTTCACCGCCTACTTCGTCTTCGGACGCTGTACCGCGCTCGTGCTGGCGGCGCTGTGCGTGGCCGGGCTCCTGGCGGGATACGCGGTGGCCGCGCCCGGCTGGTACCGCGACGTGGAGCGCGTGTCCGACCTGCTCATGCTCTGCGTCGGCCTGATCCTCGCGCTCTCCATGGCGGCCGTCGCCATCGGTGAACAGCGGGCTCGGCGTGCCCTGGAGCGGTACGCCGAGCAGGTCGCGGAGCTGTCCGCCGCGGCCGAACGCAACCGTCTCGCGCGGGACATCCACGACAGCCTCGGGCACCATCTGACCGCCGTGTCCGTGCAGTTGGAAATCGCCTCCGAGTTCCGGGCCCTGGAGCCCGGCTCCGCCCAGCGCGCGGTCGATGAGGCGCGGCTGTCGGTCAAGCGCGCGCTGGGCGACGTACGACAGTCCGTACGGGCGCTACGGGGCGAGGAGACGCACGCGTCGCTCACGGCAATCGCGGGCCTGGCCTGCGACGACGAGGCCGGACCCCGGGTCACCGTGCAGATGGACGGCTGTGAGGACGGCTATGGACCGGCGCAGTTGGCCGCGCTCTACCGGGCCGCACAGGAAGGTGTGACCAACGCGCGCCGCCACGCGCGGGCCTCGCGGGTAACGGTGGCGGTTCACCTGACGGAACACACGGCACGCCTGGTCGTCGCCGACGACGGCCGCGGCTTCGCCCCGGGTGGGACCGCCACCGGGTACGGGCTGATCGGGATGCGGGAGCGGGTGCACCTGGCGGGCGGGAGCGTGCACATCGACAGCGGCTCGGGCACGGGGACCCGGCTGACGGTGACGGTGCCGCGAGGTCACGGCGGGGAAGGCGCGACGTGAGCGAGGAGACGGCGTCGGTCCGCGTACTCGTGGTGGACGACCAGCGACTCATCCGGGACGGCATCGCGTCGCTGCTGTCCATCCGGCCGGGCATCACGGTCGTCGGCACGGCGGAGGACGGTCGCGAAGCCGTCGCGAAGGTGCTCGAACTGCAACCCGATGTCGTGCTGATGGATGTCCGGATGCCGGGGATGGACGGTGTCGAGGCGGTCGCCGTCCTGCGCGGCGAGGCGCCGGAGTGCCGGGCGGTGATGCTGACGACGTTCGACGACGAGGAGTACGTCGTCCAGGCGCTGCGCGCGGGCGCCTTCGGCTATCTGCTCAAGGACCTGCCGGCCGATGAACTCGCCCACGCGGTCCGGCTCGCGCACGCGGGCGTCACCCAGCTCGACGCCTCCGTGACCCGTCACCTGGCCGCCTCCCTGCCCGCCCCGTGCCCCCGGGCGGCCGTCGCCGCCCTCAGCCCGCGTGAGATCGACATTCTGCGACTCGTGGCGCAAGGCAGGACCAACCGGGAGATCGCCGCGCAGCTCTACCTCAGCGAGGGCACCGTGAAGAACCACGTCTCCCGCATCCTTGGCCGCCTGGCCCTGCGCGACCGCACTCAGGCCGCGCTGCGCGCCCGGGAACTGGGCCTGCTGTGAACGGAATGCCGGCGATGAGCGGCCGGGGCTCGGGCCGCCGTACGGCCGCCGGTCACCGGCCAGCGTCAGCACGGATTCCAAGCCGCACGGAAACACTTGGCGACGGGCTGTCTCGTTCCCCGGGCCAACGAGGGAACGGTGATCCTTGCGGTCGGGGCCTATCTCCTGGCGAGCCGAAGCGAATTCACGGATGACGACCTGCTCGTCTACGCGTCTGTCCGGCACCGGCGGACTCGTCCCGTCCTACCTGCTGCGCTCCGGGCTGATCGCGAAGTGGCTGTCGCTGCTGGTGTTGATCTTCAGGGATGGCGCTCGGTCGGACCGGGCGGCCGCACGGCGGGCAGTTGCCCATGACGCACGCCCTACGGGCCTCGCGAACGACACCTGGGGGAGCCAGGGGTCGCGGGGCTGGATCGGGCCGGCGTCATTCTCGCCACATCACTCCTCACGGCCGCGGGCCTGGCTGCTCCTGCTTCGGCCGCCGGGTCGGCCGCTGCGGTCCGCAACGCGGGTCCCTCCTGCACCTCGCTCTCCAATGGCACGCTCTGCGTGGGCATCATCGACGGCGGCCACACCGTGAACGTCGTATACGGGAAGACCGGCGGCTCCCCGGTGACCGTGAAGTTGGGCTACCGGAAGGGCAACACGAAGCACCTCAGCAACGCGTACACGGTCAAGAAGGGAGACACGAAGACGTACAAGTTCAAGAACCAGAACCTGGGCTGCAGCACGATCTACGGTCTCCTGGCCGTCGCGGACCAGGGCAACTTCGAGACGCCGGGCCTGCACAACACGGGCTGCTGAGCATCTCGCCGCCCGGTAGGCGCGGTGCCAGGCGGCATGCGTTGTTCTTACGGATTGTTCCAGGGTCCGGGACGGAGCTGCTGCGCAGAGCATGCCCCGGCAGGCCGCGCCCGGCTCAGTCCTCGTACGGCAGCAGGTCAGGGCGCTTGGGCGGGCGACCGTCTCCGCTGGAGCGGCCGGTCAGGCGCCTGCCGATCCATGGCATCAGGTGGCGGCGCGCGAAGCGTACGTCCGCGGTGCGCCGTGCGGTCCACCGCGGCGGTACGAACGCGGGGAGCGGCGCGTCCCAGTCGGACTCGGGCGGGAAGCCGAGGGCCTGCCAGACGGCCTCGGCCACGCGTTCGTGACCGGCGCTGTTCAGGTGGAGGCGGTCGTCCGCCCACATCCGCGGGTCGGCCAGCGCGCGGGAGGAGAAGAGGTCCACCACGATGGCGCCGTGCCGCTCGGCCAGCATGTCGATGTGCGCGAAGAGCTGTTCCATGCGGGGGCGGAAGCGTTCCAGGACCGGGCCCTGCCGTCCCGGGCTGCGCATCAGTACGAGCTGTCCGCAGTCCTTGGCCAGCCGTTCCGCGGCCTCCTCCAGGAGGGCGCAGACCCGGTTCACGTCGCACTTGGGCCGCAGCACGTCGTTCAGCCCGCCCACCAGCGTGACCAGGTCCGCGCCCATCGCGGCGGCGGGGCCGGTCTGCTCGGCGGCGATCTGCCCGATCAGCTTGCCGCGCACCGCGAGGTTGGCGTAGCGGAAGCCGGGGGTGCGGGCCGCGAGCCGGGCGGCCAGCAGATCGGCCCAGCCCCGGTACGAGCCGTCCGGCAGGGCGTCGGACATGCCCTCGGTGAAGCTGTCGCCCACCGCGACAAAACTGGTGTAGGTGGCATTGATCTCCATGGCGGGAGGCATCCTACCGGGGCGGGATCGGGGCCCCGGGCGGGCCGCCCGGCGGAGAGGGCCCGGGCCCCGGGCACGGATCTCCGCGTCCCGGGGCCCCGCCCCTACCGCCTGGCCGTGCTCCCGGCCGGCCCGGCCTTCCGGGGCTGCTGCTGGAGCACCAGCTCCCGCAGCACGTCCTCCATCGTGACCAGGCCCGCCAGCCGGCCGTCCTTGCCGATCACCGCCGCCAGGTGCGTACGGGAGGCCCGCATCGCCGTCAGGACGTCGTCCAGCGGCGTCTCGGCCCGTACGCGCGCGATCGGCCGCAGCGCGGACAGGGGGAACGGCAGATCGCGCGGCGAGGCGTCGAGCGCGTCCTTGACGTGCAGGTAGCCGAGGATGCGCTGGGTGCTGTCGAGCACCGGGAAGCGCGAGAAACCGGAGGTCGCGGCCAGTTCCTCGACGCCTTCGGGCGTGATGCCGAGCCGGGCCGTGACGACCTTCGCCACCGGCACCACCACGTCGGCGACCGGCCGGCGCCCCAGCTCCAGGGCGTCCCGCAGGCGCTCCTTCGCCCGGTCGTCCAGCAGCCCGGCGGCCTGCGAGTCCTCGACCATCTTCGCGAGCTGGTCGTCGGAGAAGGTCGCGGCCACCTCGTCCTTGGCCTCCACCCGCAGCAGCCGCAGCAGCGCGTTGGCGAACGCGTTGATCGCGAAGATCACCGGGCGCAGCGCGCGGGTCAGCGCGACCAGCGGCGGCCCCAGCAGCAGCGCCGTACGCACCGGCTCGGCCAGCGCGACGTTCTTCGGCACCATCTCGCCGAAGAGCATGTGCAGGTACGTCGCCACGGCCAGCGCGAGGACGAAGGAGACCGGGTGCACCAGGACCGCCGGCACGCCGACCGTGTCGAAGACCGGCTCCAGGAGGTGGGCGATGGCGGGCTCGGCGACGGCGCCGAGCACCAGGGTGCACAGGGTGATGCCCAGCTGCGCGGCCGCCAGCACGGCGGAGACGTGCTGGAGCCCCCACAGGACCCGGTCCGCACGGCGGTCGCCGTCCTCCGCGTGCGGCTCGATCTGACTGCGGCGCACCGAGATCATCGCGAACTCGGCGCCCACGAAGAACGCGTTGACGACCAGCGTGAGCAGGCCGATGAACAGCTGGAGCGCGGTCATCGGGCGTCCTCCCCGGCCTCGTCGGCGCTCTCCGGCAGCGGCGCGTGCAGCAGCACCCGCGCCGCGCGGTGCCCGGAGGCGTCCAGGACGTCCATCCGCCACCCCGCGACCTCGACGCCGTCCCCGGCGGCCGGGATACGGCCCAGTTCGGTGGCGATCAGGCCGGCCAGCGTCTCGTACGGGCCTTCCGGCAGCTTCAGGCCGATCTGCTCCAGCTGGTCGGTGCGCACGGCGCCGTCGGCCTCGTACCGGGACCGGCCGTCCGCGTCCTCCCCGGCGAGCACCAGGTCCGGCGTCTCCATCGGGTCGTGCTCGTCGCGCACCTCGCCGACCACCTCCTCGACGATGTCCTCCAGGGTGACGACGCCTGCCGTACCGCCGTACTCGTCGATGACCACGGCCATCGTCTGCTTGCCGGACAGCCGGTCCAGCAGCTTGTCGACGGTCAGCGTCTCCGGTACGAGCAGCGGCTCGCGCAGCAGCTCGGAGACGGGGTGGCGGGGGCGCCGGTCGGCGGGGACGGTCAGCACGTCCTTGATGTGGGCGACGCCCACCACGGCGTCCAGGCTGCCGCGGTAGACCGGGAAGCGGGACAGGCCGGTGGCGCGGGTCGCGGTGGCCACGTCCTCGGCCGTGGCCTGCACGTCCAGGGCGGTGACCTGCACCCGCGGAGTCATCACGTTCTCCGCGGTCAGGTCGGCGAGCGCCAGGGTCCGTACGAACAGCTCGGCGGTGTCCGGTTCCAGGGCGCCTTCCTTGGCGGAGTGCCGGGCCAGCGCGACCAGCTCCTGCGGGCCGCGGGCGGAGGCCAGCTCCTCGGCGGGCTCCATGCCCATCCGGCGGATCATCCGGTTCGCGGTGTTGTTCAGGTGCCCGATGAGCGGTTTGAAGGCGGCGCTGAAGCCGCGCTGCGCGGTGGCGACGCGGCGGGCGATGGGCAGCGGGCTGGAGATGGCCCAGTTCTTGGGGACCAGCTCGCCGATGACCATCAGGACGACGGTGGAGACCGCGGTACCGAGGACCAGGGCCACCGAGTCCGCCGCGGACGGCGGCAGGCCGAGGGCGTCCAGCGGGCCGGCCAGCAGCGTGGAGATCGACGGCTTGGCGAGCATGCCGATGACCAGGCCGGTCACGGTGATGCCGAGCTGGGCGCCGGAGAGCTGGAACGTCAGGCTGCGGACGGCCTTGAGGGCGCTGTCCGCGCCGCGCTCGCCGCGCTCCACGGCGCGTTCCAGGTCGCTGCGCTCGACGGTGGTCAGCGAGAACTCGGCCGCGACGAAGACGCCGCAGGCCAGGGTCAGGAGCAGGGCCACGGCCAGGAGGAGCAGCTCGGTCATCGGGTCACCTCCGTCCCATGTTCGAACAGGACCGGGAGGTTCGCGCTCCGGGTGGAGACGGGATGACAACTGGGAGGCTCGCCCATGGCTGGACGCTCACTCCTTTCGCTGGGAGACGTGGGAACCATCCATGGTAAAGGATGAGCAAAGCGGGTGGCGGACGAGCGGATCGGGAGTGCTGCGGCTCAGGTCCGGGACAGCGGTTTCACCCACCGCCGCCAGTGGTCCTCGCGCCGGTAACCGGCGGCCGACCACGCCCGGTGGGCCCGTTCGTTCGATTCCAGCACCATGGCGTCGCCGCGCCGGCCGTCCACGGCCAGGAAGCGCCGCTCGGCCGCTTCGAGCAGCGCCGTAGCCACCCCTTGGCGGCGGTACGAGGGGAGCACCGCGAGCCGGTACAGCGAGCACCGCCAGCCGTCGTAACCGGCGATCACCGAACCCACCAGGAGGCCGTCGGACTCCGCGAGCAGCAGCGCCTGCGGGTCGCGCCGCACGAGGCGGGTCACTCCGTCCACGTCGTCCGTGATGGAGGTGCCCTCCGCCGCCTCGCGCCAGAAGGCGAGCACGTCCTCGGCGTCGTCCGGTACGGCCGTCCGTATCTGTATGTCGATCATGCCGTGAGCCAAACACGGAACGGTCCCGGGCCGCCACGGGCTTTCGCAGTCCGAGACGGGGCGCTCCGGCCCCGGGGGCCGGAGCGGGTAGAAGGCCGACGCGCCGCGCGGACAGGGCCTAGCTCCCCTTCAGCTCCTCGATCACCGGCGCGAACGCCTCCATGGACGGGTCCAGCACGGTGAAGTACGAGAAGCCGTAGCGCTCGCGGTGTTCGCGGAGCTGTTCGGCCATCTGCGCGGTCGTGCCGAACAGGAGCGTCGGGACGTGCAGGGCCTGCTCCTCGTCCACGCCGATGCCGTGCCCGGCGATCTCGCGCGCCATGGCGCGCCGGTCGTCGGTGACCTTGACCTGCTGGATCAGGATGTTCAGCTCGGCCGGCCGGGTACGGTCCGCGGCGGCCTTGCGGTAGACGGCGAGCGTGTCGTCGAGCGCGTCCGGCGTCAGGAGTTCGAGGGTGCCCTCCGGCTTGCCGGGGGCCGCCCGGCCGCCGGCGAACGCCACGATGTCCGCGTGCCGGGCGGCGATCCGCAGCATGCGCGGGCCGTTGCCGCCGATCAGCAGCGGCGGCCGGGGCCGCTGGGCCGGCTGCGGCGCGTGCTCCGGGTCGCCCAGGAAGCGGTCCAACTCCTCGATCGTCCGCACGAGATGGTCCACCCGCTCGCGGGGCGGGCCCCAGGGCAGGCCCGCCGTGTCGTGTTCGGCGCGTACATAGCCGGTGCCCAGGCCCAGTTCGAGCCGGCCGCCGGTGAGGAGGTCGGCGGTGGCCACCTCGCGGGCGAGCAGCGCCGGGTTCCAGAAGCCCGCATTGAGGACGAAGGTGCCCAGGCGCGGGCGCTCGGTCACCTCGGCGGCGGCGATCAGCGCGGGGAACGGCGCGGGCATGCCGAGGTGGTCCGGTACGAGCACCACGTCGTACCCCAGGTCCTCGGCCCGGCGGCACTTCTGCCGCCACCCGGCCCCCGACTCGATGGTGAGCATGTTGACGCCGAAGCGGAACGGACGTGCCATGGAGCCCCCTGGAGATGCGTGCACGCGGCTCCGGGCCGGTGCGCGGTCGACGCGTGGTGCGGACAGTTGACGAGTCTACGTACGGTCACTCATGGGCGATGGCGGCCAGAACGTTCAGCCGGGAGGCGCGCAGCGCCGGCAGCAGTGCCGCCAGCAGCCCGACCAGCACCGACCCGATGACCACCGCGGCGACCGTGGACCACGGGACCGCGAACGCCGTCAGCCCCTCCAGCGCCAGCACCCGCTGGGTGGCGGCTCCCCAGACCAGGCCGAGCCCGAGACCGAGGAGCGCGCCGAACAGGGCGATCACCACCGACTCCAGCCGGATCATCCGGCGCAGCTGCTTCCTGGACAGGCCGACGGCACGCAGCAGCCCGATCTCGCGAGTGCGCTCGACCACGGACAGGGCCAGCGTGTTGACCACACCCAGCACCGCGATCACGATGGCCAGCCCCAGCAGCCCGTACAGCAGGTTGAGCAGCCCCTGGATCTGGCTGCTGACCAGCTTCTTGTAGTCGGCCCGGTCGTTGACCTGGACCTGCGGGAAGGGGGTGAGCGACCGTTCCAGATCCGCCCGGAGCCGCCGCGGATCGACGCCGTCGGCGGCGTTCACGTACACCACGGAGTCCTGGCCGCGTGGCACGTACGTCTCCAAAGTGGCCATCCCCATGAAGACGCCCCCTTGCGCCGCGGGCCCGGAACCGGAGTCCGCGGTGAGCGCGCCGACGGTGAACCGGGCGGGCCGCCCCGACGGCAGCACCGCGTCCAGCCTGCTGCCCACCCGCAGACCGTGCTCCCGCGCGAACTTCTCCTGTACGCCGACCCGTCCGGGCGCCAGCGCCGCCGCCGTGCCGCCCGCGGCATACGTCACCTTGCCCACCGCGTCGAAGCCCCGGTCGAAGGCGCCGGCGACGGTCGTGACCGACCGGCCGTCGGGCAGGTTCAGGCGCAGGGGGACGATCCGCTGGCGTACGACCGTGCCCACGCCCGGTGTCGCGCGCACACGCTCGGTGATCTCCCCGGAGAACGGCGCGAACGACGCGTTCTGTACGACGAAGTCCGCGCCCAGCGTCCGGTCGATCTGCCGGCCGACCGACACGGCGGCCGACGCCCCGGCCACCGACAGCCCGGCCACCAGCGCCAGCCCGACCATCAGGGCCGCCGCCGTCGCACCCGTACGGCGGGGATTGCGCAGCGCGTTGCGGCGGCTCATCCGGCCGACCGTGCCGAACGCGGGCTCCAGTCCGCGTCCGAGCAGCCGGATCACCGGGCGCACCAGCAGCGGCCCCACGATCACCACGGCCGGCAGCGTCAGCAGCACGCCGAGCGCCAGCAGCGTCCCGGCGATCGCCGTCCGGCCGCTCAGCGCGCAGCCCACGAGTGCGGCCACGCCCGCGGCGCCCACCAGGGAACCCGCGATCGCGCGGGCGCGCAACGGCCGCCCCGCGCCCGGGACTTCCACATCGGCGAGGGCGGCCATCGGGGAGACCCGGCTCGCCCGCAGCGCGGGCAGCAGGGCGGCGACGAAGGTCACGCCCACCCCGACGGCGTACGCGATGACCACGGTCGGCCAGTTCAGCACCAGGTCGGCGGTGTTCAGCCGCAGCCCGAACCAGCCCAGCGCGACGACCAGCAGCACCGCGAGCCCGACGCCCGCCGCGAGCCCCACCGTCGCGCCGAAGACGCCCAGCAGCAGCGCCTCCAGCAGCACCGAGCGGCGCACCTGGCGGCGGTCCGCGCCGAGCGCCCGCAGCAGGCCCAGCTCCCGGGTGCGCTGCGCGATCAGCATCGAGAAGGTGTTGACGATCAGGAAGATGCCGACGAGGACGGCGACGCCCGCGAAGCCCACCATCATGTACTTGAGGACGCTGAGGAAGTCGCCCAGCTCCTCGGCCTGGCTCTTCTTCTGCTCGTCGCGCGTGCGGATGTCGTAGGCGGCGGCGCCGGGGCCCAGCGCGGCGCCGATCCGGCTCTTGAGCACGCGGTCCGGGACGCCGGGCGCGGCGTCCACGGAGATTCCGGTCGCCTTGGCCGTACTGCCCAGCAGACCGCGCTGCGCGGCCCTCGTCTCCAGGAAGACCAGCGAGGCGCCCGGGTTGGTGGTGGTGAAGGTGGCGATGCCGACGACGCGCACGGAGAACGTGCCGGGCGGGGCGATGACGTGCAGGGTGTCACCGATCCGGATGCCCTTCCGGTCCGCCGAGTCGCGGTCGAGCATCGCCTCGCCGGGGCCGCGCGGCGGCCGGCCGCTGGTCACCCGGACCGGACTGTGCTCGCTCGGATACCAGGCGCCGACGATGGACGAGGCGTTCTGTGTCGGCCCCACCGGCTCGTTGCGGGCGTCGGTGACGGTGGTCCGGTTCAGCGAGACGTCGAGGTGCGCGCCCGCCACCCCTTCGACGCCCGCCACCTGGTCCCGCAGGGCCGCCGGTACGGTCGGGGTCTCCGCCGAACCGATTCCGCCCGGCGCGTCGAAGTCCTGCCGCGGCGCGACCCGCACGTCCGAGGCGGTCGAGGCGAAGAGCCGGTCGAAGGTGGCGCCCGTCGTGTCGGAGAAGATCAGGCTGCCCACCACGAACGCCACCGAGAGCACCACGGCGAGGGCGGAGAGCAGCAGCCGTCCCTTGTGTGCGAAGAAGCTCCGGAGCGTGGCCCGTAACACGGCGGGTCAGCCGTTCCGCGGGGTGTCGGGGGAGGAGGTGGGGCCGGGAGGGATGGGCGGTTCGGTTGTGGAGCCGGAACCGGAGCCGGAGCCGGAGCCGGGGCCGGAGCGTGAGCCGGTGCCGTGTCCGGGGCCCGGGAGGGTCTGGGCGGGTTGCGGGCCCGCGGCGAAGATCTGCATGCGTTCCAGTACGGATTCCGCCGTGGGCTGCGCCATCTCGTCCACGATCCGGCCGTCCGCCAGATAGAGCGCGCGGTCGGCGTGGGCCGCGGCGTTCGGGTCGTGGGTGACCATCACGACCGTCTGCCCGAGCCCGTCCACCGCCTCCCGCAGGAACTGGAGCACCTCCAGACCGGAGCGCGAGTCCAGGTTGCCGGTCGGCTCGTCCGCGAAGACCAGGTCCGGACGGGCGGCCAACGCCCGCGCGCACGCCACCCGCTGCTGCTGCCCGCCGGAGAGCTGGGAGGGCCGGTGCCGCAACCGGTCGCCCAGCCGCAGGGTGCTGATGACCTCGCGCAGCCACTCCCGGTCCGGTTTGCGGCCCGCGATGTCCATGGGCAGCGTGATGTTCTCCTCGGCCGTCAGTGTCGGCAGCAGGTTGAACGACTGGAACATGAAGCCGACGTGGTCCCGGCGCAGCCGGGTCAGCTGGCGGTCGTTCAGGCCCGTGATCTCCCGTTCGCCCAGCCACACCCGGCCGGCGGACACCGTGTCCAGGCCCGCCAGGCAGTGCATCAGCGTGGACTTCCCCGAGCCGGAGGGCCCCATCACCGCCGTGAAGCGCCCCCGCCCGATCGACACGTCGACGCCGTCCAGCGCCACGACCTGGGTCTCGCCCATTCCGTACGTCTTGACCAGCGACACCGCCCGCGCAGCCGCCCCGTGGCCGCCCGTTGCGCCCTTCGCCGTATCCGCGACCGATGTGGACACGTCAGCCTCCCGACGTCGGCCCCGTGCCGGCACGGGGCGGCAACTCCCGCGTGGCCACCGACAGTAGGGCAGCATCCGGCGCCCCGGAATCCCTCTACGGGCCACCTCCCCGCCCCGGCTCTCGTCCCGCCGGAGGAGCGCGACCCTGATGGTCCGCGTGTGCGCCGGGGCGGGCGGGTGGTGCGACGGGGTACGGGGGATGCCCCCGCCCCGCCTCATGGCGTCACGATGCGTTCCACCGCGGCCTCGACGAGCTGGTCCCGCTCGGCCTCCGAGAAGACCCCCGGCAGCGTGAGCTGTTCGACGATGAGCCAGTTGAAGGCCAGGTACAGCAGCCGGACGGCCGTCGCGTCGCCGGGCAGGCCGGATTCCTCGTGGTAGGCCACGTTCGCGTCCACGTCGGCGCGGACGCGTTCGGTCAGCAGCGCGCGCAGGCCGGGGCGCCGGGTGGCTTCGAGGCGCAGTTCGAGCAGCGCAAGGTAGCCGGTACGGAAGGCGCTGATCCGGCCGATCAGCTCCCGCATCAGCTGCGCGTACGTCTCCCGGTCCGGCGTGCTCGCCCGCTGCCGGGCGATGGTGGCCTCGTCGGGCTGCAGGCGTTCGTAGACCCGGGCGCCCGCCTGGGTGAGCAGGTCGTCGCGGTTGGCGAAGTAGTTGGAGGCCGTACCGGCGGGGACGGCGGCCTCGGTGTCCACCGCCCGGAAGGTCAGCCCCCGCGCGCCCTCCTTGGCCAGCACCTCGATCGCGGCGTCGACCAGGGCGGCCCTCCGCTCGTCGTTCCTGCGCGCCATTGACACCACTCCAGTCGTAGTACTAAGTTCGAACCACTTCAAGCAGAGTACTATGGGCGGAGTTGTCTATATGCGCAAGCTGGTCTACTACGTCGCCGTCACCCTCGACGGCCGCATCGCGGGCCCCGGCGGCGAGTTCGACTTCTACCCCACGGGCGACGAGGAACAGGCCGCCGCCTACACCGCGTGGGCCAACACCCAGTACCCCGAGACCGTCCCCACCGCCATGCGCGCAGCCCACGGTCTGGCCGATGCGCCCAACCTCCGCTTCGACACGGTGGTGATGGGCCTCGGCACCTACGCGGGCCTCACCAGCCCGTACGCGCACCTGCGCCAGTACGTGGTGTCCAGCACCCTCGCGCAGGACGTCGATCCGGCCGTGACCGTGGTCCGTGAGGACCCGGTCGGGCTGGTCCGCGGCCTCAAGCGGGAGGAGGGGCAGGACATCTGACTGTGCGGGGGCGGGCGGCTCGCCGGTGTACTGCTGCCGGAGATCGACGAGTTGGTCATCAAGAGCTATCCGGTGGTCGCGGGGGCCGGAATCCCGGTGTTCGACGGGGAGTTCGACCCCACCCTCTTCGCGGTGGCCGAGCGCACCTCCTTCGCCAACGACGTCACGATCTCCCGCCTCACCCGGCGCTGAGAGCCGTAGGGGTTATTCGGGCCGTACGGTCGGCCGGGGCGGTGCGGGTACGTGTGGGGTCGTTGAATTTCACCTCCGGGTAGACCTGGCTCGGTCCGTCGAGCAGCGGCTGGGGTATGTGGCGCAGGTGCAGGTCGAAGAAGGCGGCCACATAGGACCGGGTGAGAGCGGCCGAGCGTTCGCCGGACAGGGCGGGCCGCGGGGCCGAGGGGTCCGCTCCGGTGACCGGGAAGCCGAGTTGGTCGCCGAGGACGGGCGCGTCGCTGAAGCTGTAGTGGTCGGCGCCCGCGACCGTCAGCCACCGCTTCCACCCGTTCAGGCGGCTCCACGCCAGATCCCAGGTCTTGTCCCGGCCGCCCGGGCGGTGGACTCCGTCGTCCGTGCCCAGCATCAGGAAGGGGCGGGAGCCGAGGCCATCGGCCGGTACGGGGTCCCCGAACGCGCCGTCCAGGTTGAGGCCCGCCCGTATGCGGTGATCGCCCGCCATGGCGGAAGCGGCGCTCGCACCGCCCAGCGAGTGGCCGGCCATGCCTATGCGCCTGCCGTCGATCAGGTGCGCGTAGCGCCAGGCGGGGTGCCGGCCGGTGAGCTGGTCCAGGACGAAGGCGACGTCCTTGGCCCGGCCTTGCGTGGCGTACCGGGTGCCGCCCTCCGTGCCGTACACCTTCTCGCAGGCCGCGCAGGTCAGTGTCCGGCCGCCGGGGAACGTCGTCCCTATGCTCTCGTAGGCGTGATCGACGGTGGCGACGACGTAACCGCGGCCGGCGAGGTCTTCGGCGAGGCTGGTGAGGGAGTAGCGGGAGGCGCCGAAACCGGGGGAGAGGACGAGCAGCGGATACTTCCCGGCCGCCGGGCGGGCGCCCGTGCGACTGTGGACAGCCGTGTCGCTCAGCCTCTCGGGCTCCACCTTGCCCTCAAGACCCGCCTGTTTGAGCAGGGCGCGGATCTCTTCGATGGTGGCGTACCGCGCGGGCGCGCCCGTACCGCGGCGGGCCGGGTAGTACATGTCGACCATCAACTCGCGGGCCTTCGCCGTCGGTACCCACAGGTCGGGGCGGCTGTGGTCGGTGAGCGGCAGGGTGCTGCGGCCGACCGCGTACGGCCCGGTGGGTGCGGGCAGTCGCAGCCGCGCGGCGGCCTTGGTGTCCGTGGTGGGCGGGGCGGCGGGTGCCGTGGCCGACGGTGCGGCCAGTGCCGTACCGGCCGTGGCGGCGAGCGGCAGCGGGAGACTGAGTGCGACGGCTAAGGCGAGGCCGGCGGCCGTTCGAGGACGTCTGATCATGCGTAAGACGGTAGGTTCCGCCACCGGTCCGGCGCGTCAGCCCGTGGGTTGGTCTTCGGCGGCCGATGTGCTCACTAAAGATGACGGTGGGGCGCGACTTTGGTTTGAGGCTTTCCGCAGTGCTCCCGACTCCGGGCTGAGAACCGCCGCGCCAGAAACCAGCGCGGGCCGGACGCCCCGCGTCCCACCCCCTACTCCTCCGCGCGCCGCGCCACCCCCACCACCGTCCACGGCAGAGCGGGACCCGGGTCGTGCCGCAGCAGCCGGCCCCGCCGGTACGGCCCGATCGCGAAGCCCGCCGCCCGGATCTCGTCCAGCGGATCGCGTGCCAGATGGCAGTTGCCCATGAGCAGCGGCCACACCGTGCGGTCCAGGGCCTGCTGCACCGCGGCGGGGCCGCGCCGCCGGGAGCGTCCGTGTTCGAGGAAGCGGAGTTCGCCGCCCGGCCGCAGCACCCGCCGCAGTTCGGACAGCGAGCGCTGTACGTCGCGTACCGAGCACAGCACCAGCGATACGACCGCGGCGTCGAACGCCTCGCTCTTGACCGGCAGCGCCTCCGCGGTGGCCGGTACGACGTCCACCGGTATCCCGGCGCGGGCCGCCTCGGTCAGCGCCCGGCGCCGTAACGTGCGTTCCGGCTCGATCGCCACCACCTCCGCCACGCTACGGGGGTAGTGGGCGAAGTTCGCCCCCGTACCGGCGCCGATCTCGATCACCCGGCCCGAGAGCCCGGCCAGCATCTCGCGCCGCAGGCCCGCGAGCCCGGCGCGGTGGTCCGCGAAACACGCGTACCAGTGGGCGAAGACCGGGTGGTGCACGATGGCCCGCTCGGCTGTCCTGCGGTCTGGCATGGCTGGGTCCCTTCACCGGACGACGTTCGCCGGTTCGAGTGTCCGTCAACGCCGTGCCGCGGTACCACCGTGGGAGCGTGATGGGCGCGGGATCACAGGGCGCGCCGGGCGGCGGGTTACGCGGTGCCGCTGAGCGCGGGCGCCAGCCAGCCGGGTGCTCGCGTACGGAACTCCTCGGGCGGCAGGCTTCCCGCTCCCTCCGGAATGCGGCCCAGGAGCGGCGCGCCGGCCGCCTCGGGGAAGTCGTCGAGGTTGCAGCGGGCGGCGAGGCCGGGCCGCGCGGGCCAGCTGCCGACGACGATCCCCGGCGACTCGATGCCGTACGAACGCAGGGCGAGCGCCGTCAGCGCCACCCCGTTCAGCGCCCCCAGCCCGGCCTGCGCCACCACCAGTACGGGGGCTTCGGCCAGGCGTGCCGCGTCGGCGAGGGTCGAGCCCTCGTCGTCGAACCGTACGAGCAGGCCGCCCGCGCCCTCGACCAGGACGAGGTCGTGCGAGGCCGCCAGTTTGGCCGCGGTCTCGGCGATCTCCTCGGGGCGCACCGGCGGCAGCCCGGCGCGGCGCGCGGCGGTCGCGGGCGCCAACGGCTCGGGGTAGCGGGCCAGTTCGGCCGTGGTGACGCCGGGGCCCGCGAGGCGTTCGACCTCCGCGGTGTCACCGGGCTCGTGTGCGGCGACACCGGTCTGGGCGGGTTTGAGCACCGCCACGGAACGGCCCTGACCGAGTGCGGTGGCGGCGAGCGCCGCCGTGGTCACGGTCTTCCCGATCTCCGTGCAGGTTCCGGTAACGAACAGCACCGGCATGAGTGGTTCTTCTCCTGTCGTAGAGGTTGTCGTCGCCGTGGCGGGCGGCCCTCAGCTCTCCCGTGCCACCGCACACACCGCCGCGCAGATCCGCGCAACGTCCTCGTCCCCGGTGATGTACGGCGGCATCGTGTACACCAGGTCGCGGAACGGGCGCAGCCACACGCCCTCCCGGGCCGCCGCCCGGGTCGCGGAGGCCATGTCCACCTCGTGGTCGAGCTGGACGACGCCGATCGCGCCCAGGACCCGTACGTCCCGTACGCCGTCGAGGGCCGCGGCACCGGCGAGCCCGTCGCGCAGACCGGTCTCGATCCGTTTGACCTCGCGGGCCCAGTCCTGGGACAGCAGCAGGTCCACGGAGGCGTTGGCGACCGCGGCGGCCAGCGGGTTGCCCATGAAGGTCGGGCCGTGCGCGAGCACCGGCACCTCGCCCCGGGAGATCCCGTCCGCCACCGCCGCCGTGCACAGCGTCGCCGCCATGGTGAGGTATCCGCCGGTCAGCGCCTTGCCCACGCACATCACATCGGGCGTGATGCCCGCGTGCCCGGCGGCGAACAGCGATCCCGTACGGCCGAAACCGGTGGCGATCTCGTCGAGGACGAGCAGGACGCCATGTTCGTCGCATGCCTCGCGCAGCACCCGCAGATAGGCGGGGGAGTGGAAGGACATTCCGCCCGCGCCCTGGACCACCGGCTCCACGATGACCGCCGCCAGTTCGTCGGCGTGCCGGGCGATCAGGTCGCGCAGGTGCGCCTCGTAGGCCGGGTCCGGCGGGGCGTCGAAGCTCGGCGGCGGCGCGTCGGCGAACAGCTGCTGTGGCAGGGCGCCCTGCCACAGCCCGTGCATGCCGCCCTCCGGGTCGCACACCGACATCGGCTGCCAGGTGTCGCCGTGGTAGCCGCCGCGCCAGGTCATCAGCCGCTGTTTACGGGGCCGGCCGACCGAGCGCCAGTACTGAAGGCACATCTTCACGGCGACCTCGACCGACACCGATCCGGAGTCGGCGAGGAAGACGTGCTCCAGGCCGTCCGGGGAGATCTCCACCAGCCGGGCGGCGAGCCGGACGGCGGGCTCGTGGGTGAGCCCGCCGAACATCACATGGCTCATCCGGTCCAGCTGGCCGCGGGCGGCGTCGTTGAGCACGGGGTGGTTGTATCCGTGCACCGCCGACCACCAGGAGGACATTCCGTCCACCAATTCGGTCTGACCCTCTACGGGTTCGGTCAGGCGCAGTCGTACGCCGGATGCCGACGCGACGACCAGCGGGTCGGCCCGGCCGGGCATCGGGCCGTACGGATGCCAGACGTGCTGCCGGTCGAGCGCCCGCAGTTCGGCGACGGTCAGCTGGTCGGGCTCAGGCATTCGGCGGCAGCTCCGTACCCGCGCCCCGGCGACGTACGGCGACCAGGTCCGTACGGGCCTCACCGGCGGCCGACGCGTCGGCGCCGTCCTCCGCCACCGTTTCCGGGGCAGCGTCTCCGTCCCCGCAGGGCCCGCAGCCCCCGCCCCCGTGCCCGCCGCAGCCGCCGCCCGCGAGCGCGTCCGCGCGGTGCTCCGGCAGCGTGGTGGTGTCCGTGCCCTCGACCTCGAAGCCCGCGTCCGCGATCATTGCCAGGTCGTCCTTGCCGGCCTGGCCCTCGCTGGTCAGATAGTCACCGAGGAAGATGGAGTTGGCCAGGTGCAGGGCGAGCGGCTGGAGCGAGCGCAGGTGCACCTCACGGCCGCCGGCCAGTCGGACCTCCACGTCAGGGCAGACGAAGCGGACCATCGCCAGGATGCGCAGCGCGCGCTGGGGCGTGAGGTTCCACTCCTTGGCCAGGGGGGTTCCCTCGAACGGGATCAGGAAGTTCACCGGGACCGAGTCCGGGTCCAGCTCGCGCAGCGCGAAGACCACGTCCACCAGGTCCGCGTCGCTCTCGCCCATGCCCGCGATCAGGCCGGAACAGGCGGACAGGCCCGCCGCCTGCGCCTGCTGCACCGTGTCGACCCGGTCGGCGTAGGTATGGGTGGTGGTGATGTCCCCGTAGGTGGCCTCGGAGGTGTTGAGGTTGTGGTTGTAGGCGTCCGCACCCGCGGCCCGCAGCCGGGCCGCCTGCCCCTCCGAGAGCAGGCCCAGGCACGCGCACACCTCCACGCCCTCGTTCTGCTCCTTGATGGCGGCGATGGTCTGCGACACCCGGTCCACGTCCCGGTCCGTCGGCCCCCGGCCGCTGGCCACGATGCACACCCGCTTGGCGCCGCCGGCCACTCCGGCCGCCGCGGCCTTGGACGCCTCCTCCGGCTTGAGCCAGGTGTACTTGAGGATCTCCGCCTTGGACCCGAGCCGCTGCGAACAGTACGAGCAGTCCTCCGGGCACAGCCCGGACTTCAGGTTGACGAGATAGTTCAGCTTCACCCGCCGTCCGAACCACCGGCGGCGCACCTTTCCGGCCGCGGCCACCACGTCGAGCAGGTCGTCGTCGGACGTCGCCAGCACGGCGAGCGCCTCTTCGCGGGTCGGCGATTCGCGCCGCAGCCCCTTGTCCACCAGCGTTGTCAGCAGATCCATGGCGCTGATCCTGGCGTACGGCCACCGTCCGCGACCATGGAGGAACCCAACAAGGGCGCTCTTTCGGGGTGTGTGCATGGCCACACCGTAGGACCGTGTAACGACCGCTAACGTCTATCGACAGCCCACAAACGCGAAGGAAACCGATGCACCAGGACGACCCCGTTCCGCCGGCGCCCCGCGGCGGGCCGCCACCGTCTTACGACGCGCCGGTGGAGCCGGTCGCGGACCGCCGCGGCACCGGCGCGCGGACCGCCGCCTTCGGCTGGATCGACACGGCCCGCGAACAGCGCCGCCGGGCGGGCCTCGTCCGTACCCTCCGGCCGCGGCCGGTCGAGTCGTCCCTGCTGGACCTGGCGAGCAACGACTACCTCGGCCTGGCGCGGCACCCGGAGGTCACCCGCGGCGCCGCGCAGGCCGCGCACCGCTGGGGCGCCGGCGCCACCGGCTCCCGCCTGGTGTCCGGCAGCACCGAGCTGCACGCGCGCCTGGAGGCCGAACTCGCCGATTTCTGCGGCTTCGAGGCCGCCCTCGTACTGTCCTCCGGCTACGCCGCCAACCTCGCCGCCGTCACCGCCCTCGGCGGCCCCGGCGGTCTGATCGTCTCGGACGCGGGCAACCACGCCTCGCTCATCGACGGCTGCCGGCTCGCCAGGGCCCGTACCGTCGTGGCCCCGCACGCCGACCCCGACGCGGTACGCAAGTCGCTGGACGGGCACGACGGGCCGGCCCTCGCCGTCACCGACGCCGTCTTCTCGGTGGACGGCGACGCCGCGCCGCTGCGCTCCCTCGCCGACGCCTGCCGGGCGCACGGCGCGGCGCTGCTCGTCGACGACGCGCACGGGCTGGGCGTGCTCGGCGACGGGGGGCGCGGCACGCTGCACGCGGCCGGGCTGGCCGGGGACGCGGACGTGGTCGCCACCGCGACACTGTCGAAGTCCCTCGGCAGCCAGGGCGGCGTGGTCCTCGGACCGGCCCGGGTCATCGAGCACCTGGTCAACACGGCGCGGACGTTCATCTTCGACACCGGGCTGGCCCCCGCGGCGGCCGGCGGGGCCCGTACGGCGCTGCGGCTGCTGCGCCGCGAGCCGGAGCGCGCGAGCCGGGTCCGCGAGGTGGCGGACGAACTGCACCAGCGGCTCACCGAGGCCGGGCTGACGGTCGCCCGCCCGGACGCCGCCGTGGTGTCCGTACGGGCGCCCTCGCCGGAACAGGCCGTCCGGTGGGCCGCGGACTGCCGCGACGCGGGCCTCCTGGTCGGCTGTTTCCGCCCGCCGTCCGTACCCGACGGCATCTCCCGGCTCCGGCTGACCGCCCGCGCGGACCTGACCGCACGGCAGACGCGCGAAGCGGTCCGCACGATCCTGCGCACCGCGCCGGGCGCCTGAGAGGGGCCGGCCGCCCGTTGCGTACGGCGGACCGGTTCACCTCACCTCGCGGACCGGTTTCACCCCACCTTGGTGAAGCGGCGGTCGGCCAGCCCGCCGACGAAGGACGTCCAGGCGGCGGAGGTGAACAGCAGGGCCGGGCCCGCGGTGTTCTTCGAGTCGCGCACCGCGAGCAGCCCGGGGCCGATGCGGGCCGTCTCGACGCAGTTGTTCATCCCGGTGCTGCGGCTGCTGCGCCGCCACCGGAGGCCGGGCCGGACGGTGCGGGGCCGGGCGTGCCCGGACGGGACTGACATGGTGCCTCCTCAGACGCCGGTGCCGGCCCATGAGGTATCGGCGGCCCGGGCGATGAATTCCGCTGACTTCTCGCAGGAGAGGGCGCGCCCCCGCAGCGTGTCGAACGCATCGCTGTACGCCCTGAGGTCCTCTTTACGTTCCAAGTAGAGGCTACTCGTCAAATGGTCGAGAACAACCACATCCAAGTCAGAAGTGAGCGGAAAGGAGAAGATAACGAAAGGGCCGGTGATGCCGATGTGCACACCGGCCGCGAAGGGCAGCACCTGTAGTCGCACATGCGGCAATTGCCCCATGTCCAGAATGTGGCGGAGCTGCGCCGCCATCACCCGGGGCGAGGAGATCTCCCGCCGCAGCACCGCCTCGTCCAGCACCGCCCACAGCTCCAGCGGCCGCGCGCCCCGCAGCACCTCCTGACGGGCCATGCGCACCTCCACCAGCTCGTCGATCTGCCGCGCGGGCAGGTCCGACAGCGTCGCGCGGGTCACCGTCCGCGCGTAGTCCGCCGTCTGGAGCAGCCCCGGCACCACCGTCGTCTCCAGCGTGCGCGCCCGCGACGCCCCGAACTCCAGGCTGATG
Organism: Streptomyces sp. NRRL F-5755; assembly: GCF_001279365.1. Lineage (NCBI taxonomy): Bacteria > Bacillati > Actinomycetota > Actinomycetes > Kitasatosporales > Streptomycetaceae > Streptomyces > Streptomyces sp. NRRL F-5755. The sequence continues at coordinate 32,903 of NZ_LGCW01000298.1, forward strand.
AAGTCCCGGTACTCCGGCGGCAACAGGTCCCGGTGGGTGTGCCACCAGCCCCGCCGGGCGGTACCGTCCTGCGCGCCGCCCCCGCACAGCGCCGCGAGCAGGGCGCGCAGCTCCGCGTCCCGGACGCCGTACACGTCCAGCAGCAGTTCGACATCGCCCGGTTTCACCCCGCTGCGCCCGGTCTCGATGCGGCTGACCTTGGACTGGTGCCATCCCACCCGGCGGGCCGCCTCGCCGCTGGTGAGTCCGGCGAGCGCCCGCTGACGCCGTAATTCGGCACCCAGCTTGCGACGGCGTACCACGGGCCCGTGCCCCATGCCTGTTCCTCCGTCCCGTTCCGCGAGGCCATCCCGTGCGCGCACCCGGCCCCGGTGGCCGATTCCGATCCGACAGTGTGCCGCGCAAATACGGTCTCGCGTAGCAGAGTTCACTGCTTCGGGCGACAGATATATGCACATCTTGGTGGATGACCCGTCACAGTCGCAGCAGGAGTGGCAGTCTGGCGCACAGCAGCGGTCCGAGGCCGGAGACGAGGGTGCCGAAAAGACCGGACAGCGACGGCGGCTTCCTCCGGCGGCGGGCCGGAGCCGAGCCTCGGTGGGAAAGGGACGGGTCGCGATGGCAGACCATCAGGAATCCTCACTCACTCTGCCCAGCACACCGGCTTCGGTCGCCGAGGCCCGCAGGTACGTCACGGGTGTGCTCGCCGAATGGGGCCTGCCGGACCGGACGGAGACGGCCGACACCGTGCGCCTGATCGTCTCGGAGCTGGCCACCAACGCCGTGCAGCACACCTTCGGCCGGTCCCCGGTCTTCACCGTCGATGTCCGGCTCGACCGCGACGAGCGGCTGCGCATCGGGGTCACCGACGACCATCCGCGCTGGCCGAAGCGGCTGCCGGCGGCCGTCCAGCAGGACAACGGGCGCGGCATGGTGATCGTCCGCTTCCTCACGGCGGAGTCCGGCGGACAGCTCACGGTCGAGCCGACGCAAGCCGGGGGCAAGACGGTGTGGATCACGCTGCCGTGGAAGCTGTTCCTTCCGTAGCGGCCCGGCCCGCCCCGCGGCGCCTCACGGCTTGGCGAGAAAGCGCGGCCTGCGGCGCCGGCCCCCGCCGCACGCGCAGCCCACGCCGTCGCCCCGCCCCTGCCGGTACGTAGGACTGCTCTCCCGCCCGCAGCGGGAACAGCGGCACGGCCACGGCTCGTAGGCACCGGGGCAGGGGACGAGCGGCGTGAGCCCGGCCGCGTACATGACGCGTTCGGCGACGGTGGCCGGCCCGGGGGCGGGCGGGGCCGCGGCGACCGGGGGCACGGCCGAAGCCGTGGTGACGGGAGGAGCGGCAGGCGCGGGCGGAACCGTGGGTGGCGGGGGAGGCGCGAACGCCGGCGGGGATACGGGCGCAGGGGAAGGCGCGGGACCGCCTGGTACGGGAGAGCCCGGAAAGGGACCGCCCTGTACGGGAGCGCCTGGCACAGGACCGCCCGGTACAGGACCGCCGTTCACCGGTTCCCCGCCCGCGAGATCGCCCGGATGCCATTGGTGCAGGCAGGAGGCGCACCACCACAGGAGTTCGCCGGCGCCGTAGACCCCCTCGTCCTCCCACAGCACGTCCGTGCTGCCGCAGGCCGGGCAGGGGGCGGCGGGGGAGCGGCGGCGCAGAAGTCCGCGCAGGTTCACGAGTCGGTCCCGGTGTGCGGGGGCTGGGGCAGGTGCGTGTGCATGGGTCTCCTCACGTGCTAAGGAGACTCCATCGGTTCGCCGTCGCCAAAGCAAGGACGACCAGGTCACAAAAGATTTCCACCGCGCGGTGTCCGGCGGCCTCCCGGGCGACCACGGGGGTTCTCCGAGCGGGACGGCTCAGGAGGACGAGTCGCGCACCGCCGGCTTGATGTGCCCGTTCCGGTGCCCCAGTACGCGCGGCAGCAGCGCCCACAGGCCGCCGCAGGTCACCAGCGTCACGGACCCCGCCGTCACGCCCGCGCCGCGTCCCAGCACGACGTCGACCACGAGCAGTACGGCACCGGCCAGCGCCAGCGCGAGCACCGCCATGCCGGCCGCCGTCAGACGCGCCGAGACCTCCACGATCAGCCTCTTCGCGCGCCGCCGGAACAGCACCCGGTGCACCGCCGCCGGCGCCGTGAGCAGCAGCGTCGCCAGCACGGCCAACAGCAACGTACCGACGTAGAAGGCGCGTTGCGTGGTGTCCAGGGACACGAAGCGCGGCGTGAAGGCCAGCGTCAGCAAGAACGCGAACAGGATCTGCACCCCGGTCTGCAGGACGCGCAGTTCCTGGAGCAGTTCGCCGAAGTTGCGGTCGTAGCGCTCCAAAGGCGTCTCGTTGCGGTCCGCGCACACGGCGTACCGGTCGGATCCGGACTGCTGGTGCGATCGGGGCGATGCGTTCCGGTCGTCTTCGGTGAGGGGGGCCATTGTGTCCGGGTATCCACCGACGCGTTGAACATTCCTGACGCGCTCCTGTGCGGACGGGTGCCCTGACGCGCGTACGGGCGCCGGTGCGCGTACCCCGGTACGGGGCCCGGGGCGCACCCGGCCCCGTACGCACGCTCTTTCAGGACAGTTGCAGGCCGTCTACAGGACAGCTCGGTACGGCCGCGTCAGCGGACCCTGCCGTACGAGACGCTGCGCGACCAGATGCGCTCCAGGCGCACCACGGTGCCCGGCTTGGGCGCGTGCCAGATCTTGCCGTTGCCCGCGTAGATGCCCACGTGGTACACCCCTCGGCGCGAGTGGAAGAAGACCAGGTCGCCGAGGCGGCGCGCGGATGCGGACAGGTGCCGGGTGCGGTTGTACTGGGCCGCCGCGGTGCGTGGGAGCCGCTTGCCGGCCCGTTTGAACGAGTACAGCGTCAGCCCCGAGCAGTCGAAACGGTACGGCCCGGTGGCCCCGTACTTGTACGGCGAGCCCTTCTTGGAGGCGGCTATCCGCAGTGCCGCCGCCGAACTCGACGCGGCTTCGGCCTCCGCCGAGGCTCCCGGTACGACCAGTGTTCCGCCGACCGTGGCCAGTGCGACGGCGGACACCAGTCCGGCTCGCACCAGCAGGGGGGACATGGTGGTACGCGCACTCATGCGCAACCCTTCGTCAGCCGCCGACGAAGGAGTACCTGTCGGGTTCGGGCAGGCGAAGATGCCCGGTCGCGGTGGCGACTTCACCCCAAGGGCCCGTGCGGCCGCGGTGGCCGCCGGTCCCGTCGTGCTCGGGTCCTCCGCTCCTGCCGATCCAGGCGCATCGACCGGACATCCGGTACGGCGGCAGGATTGGGCGTCCGCCCGGACCGCCCCACCGCGGTGGCGGGGGCTTGTCGTCGGAGCGATCGTTGCGCAACCGGCGCCCGGATTCCGAGCAGAAACGGCGATATGTGAGTTTGGTCACGTATGCGCCGTTCAGGTGGACAGTGGGCGTTTCGCGGGGGCGCCGAGAAGGGTGAGGACTCGCGTACCAGGCCCGGAACCGGGGGTTCCGGGCGACACGTACGCAGGCCGCGCAAGCCGTGTGACGCAGAGCGCGACCCCGCGGCTACGCCGTTCGGGCGAGCCCGATCGGGCTCCGTGTCGGCATGTTCCTGTGCTCTTGGGGTGCTCCGGCGCCTCCTGTCCTGCTCTGTCGCTCCCGTCCGGCACGTTCCTGTTGGGGCGGTTGGGCCCCAAAAGGCGGCAGTGGGCAGGGAGGAGGGCACCCGACCCCCGTACGAGCGCCCTCCGGATGCGCGCGGCGCGACGTCAACTCCGGGCGTCGGCCGCGCGGTGAGGGCGCGGGTCAGCTACGCGCCGGGGGTACGGAAACGAGCCGCGCGCGGCGCTCACCGTCCAGGACGCGCAGGGCCTGCGTCAGCGTGCCGGAATGCACCTCGTTCTCACCCCGGTCGTGCATCAGCGTCAACGCGTCCCGCAGGGCGATGGACTTGCCGACCAGGGCCTGTGCGGCACGCAGCCCGCCGTAGGTGTCCGTGCCGCGTGCCGGGTTGATCCGGCCCAGCAGGTCCAGGACCGCCAAGTAGCTGTCGATGAACTCGCCCTCGGCGCGGGTCAGTGCGGGCAGCGGCGGCAGTTCGGGTGGCAGCATCCCGGCTCACCTCGCGCCGAGTGCCGCCGGGCGCGGCTTGCGGCTGCGGGTGAGTCCGTCGATCAGCCCGTACTCGACGGCGGCCGCGGCGTCGAGGATCTTGTCGCGTTCGAGGTCTTCGGTGATCTGCTCGACGGGCCGGCCGGTGTGCTTCGCGAGCAGTTCCTCCAGCAGCGCGCGCGTGCGCAGCAGTTCGTCGGCCTGGATGCGCAGGTCGTCGGCCTGGCCCTGCACCGGTTCGCCGAACGAGGGCTGGTGGATGAGTATCCGGGCGCCCGGCAGGGCGAGGCGCTTGCCGGGCGTACCGGCCGCCAGCAGCACCGCGGCGGCGGAGGCCGCCTGCCCCAGGCAGATGGTTTCGACGTCGCAGCCCACGAACTGCATCGAGTCGTAGATCGCGGTCATCGCGGTGAACGAGCCGCCGGGCGAGTTGATGTAGAGCGAGATGTCCCGGTCGGGCGCGTCGTAGTCGAGGTGCATGAGCTGCGCGATCACGTCGTTGGCCGCGGTGTCGTCGATCGGTGTGCCGAGGAAGATGATCCGCTCGCTGAGCAGCTTGGAGTACGGGTCCATGGTCCGGGCCCCGTACGAGGTGCGCTCGGTGAACTCCGGGAGGACATATCGGGCCTCGGGGCGGTTCATGGGGACTCCTCTTCGCTGTCCATCTGTAAAGAATGTACAGAACGTACGTAGAGCTTGATGGGAGCATGGTTCCGGTGCCGAAGGCAATGGCTGCCGGGGGTGAAGTGCCGGGCGCTCGCTGAGAGCGAAACGGCTCATGGGGCGTCAGTGGCTCCGAAATGCGGGCGAACTGACTGGCTGTGAGGTGTACACGCCTGTTGTCGAGACCGGCGCGGCCCGGCCTCGCGGTGGTCCCTGACCGCCCGTACGCCCCCCTTGCTGCCGTAAGCCCGGAGTGACCGCCTGCTTCCCCCGCGTCACGCGAATGCCTGCACCGGCCGTGCGTCCTGGCCGCGCATCGGCTGCCCTGGGAGTACCCCAACCCCCTCGACAGGGAGAACCGCATCATGCGCATACGCGTCCTTCTGGGGGCCGCGGCCCTCACCGCGACCACCGCCCTCGGCAGCGCCACCACCTCCTCCGCCGCCCCCGTCCCGCCGGCGAGCGGCCCCTCCGCCACCCACGAGAACCCGGCGCGCCACCAGGCCGACGACCGGGCCCACGCCTCGTGGCGCCTCACCTACAGCCGGGCGACGCACAAGGTGCGCGCCGTCTATCCCGGCGCGCGGCTGGTGTCCGCGTTCGGGCGCGCGCCGGGCGGCCCCACCACGAACATGGCGAAGGTGGACCACTGGCGGTTCATCTACGAAGTACCGCCCCGTCACCGAGGCGCCAAGCCGGTCCTGGGCGCGTACATCGACGCCGTGCTCGGCGGCCCCATCGGACAGCCGCGGCCGGGCCGGGGCGCGTGGCTGGACAACGCCCCGATCAAGGGGCCGCGGCTGACGCCGGCCCGCGCGTACGACGAACTGAGGAGGGCCGGGCACCGCGGCCACGCCTTCCAGTTCGTCTCGCTGGGCAACCCGCTGCACCCGCAGCTCAAGCAGCGCTACATCTTCTCCAACCGGCGGGGCGGCTGCGACATGTTCTCCGTGGACGACATCGACGGCAAGGTCCACAACCTCTGCAAGCGCGGTACGCCCGGCCGCTGAGTCACGTACGGGAGGGCTTCGGCCGACGCGCCCGGCCGGAGCCGTCCCGGGGGGGCGGCGTGCAGAATGGCCGCTGTACGCCGCAACGCCCCGCAGAGGACGCCTGATGCCCGACTTGTCCCACCTGACGCCCCTGCCGCCGAAGGCCGCCGCCGACGACCGCCACACGCTGCGGGAACGCATCCACGGCGCGCTGACCGAAGCGCTCGTCAACGGCACGCTGGCGCCCGGCCAGGAGTACGGGGAAGCGAGCCTCGCCGCGCGGCTCGGCGCTCCCCTCGCCCCGCTCCAGGAGGCGCTGCTCCAGCTCGCCTCACAGCGGCTCGTCGAGTACGCGGGGCCGGACACGGTACGGGTGACGACGGCCGACGCCGCCACCCGCCGGCACGCCGCGGCCGTTCTGCACGGGCTGTACCGCACCGCGCTGCTCACCGCGCCATGGCCGCTCCCCGAGGACGGCCTCGATGCCCTCCGTAACTCCGCTGCCGCGTACGCCCGCGCCGCCGCCCACCGGAACGCGGTGGAAGCCGCCGCTGCAGAGCGCGCGCTGTGGAGTGTCTTCGTCCATGCCTGCCGCAACCGGTTCCTGTACGACGCCGTCTCCCAGCTCGCCCCCGTATGGCAGCGGGCGCAGCATCTCGACATCCCGTTGCCGGCCGAGCCCGGAAACGTCTGGGACGACCTGTTGACCGCGTGTGCGGCAGGCGACCGGCAGCGCGCGCTGCAATGTGCCGATGACCACTGGGCGCGCGCGGGTGGTGTGACGAGCGCTTGATCCGGCGGCCATCAGGCGGCCGAAGGCGGGCCCGATGCCCGGACAGGGCTCCTCGTTCCGGTACGTTTTGGCCGAAGTCCCCCACGCGGTCGGGCAGTGGCCCGGCGTGCGGCGTACCGGACTGCCTCCGTCGCACCGCCGACCCCTCGGCCTACCCCTCCGGTCCGCGGAGACGACACCCGGCCCGCGCGTCCCTGGCCGAGGGTGCCCTTGCGGAACCCGGCCCTACGCATGAGCCCGTTGCCGCCCCGGCCGCCCGGGTACCCGCCGGGCGGACCCGAGCCCGTCGGGCCGAATCGAGTCCAGGAGGACGCGATGGCTACCGCTTCATCCGCCGGATACCCGGAATCCGGCCGGTCCCAGGCCGCTCGTACCGAGCGGCGTACGAGTACGGAGACCAAGCCCGCCTTCAAGAGCACCGAGCTCTTCGTCTATCTCGCCGCCGTCGTGGCGGTACTGGTCGCCTCCGCCGTGGTGGGCGGCGACGCCGTCCGGGCGGACCGTTTCCCCGCCGACCGGGCATGGTGGTACATCACCCTGCTGACCATCGGCTACATGATCAGCCGCGGCCTGGCCAAGTGCGGCAGCCGCGAGCCCGCCGACCCCACCGACCGGACAACCACCTGAGCGCAGCCGGCGCACGCGGCCCGGCAGCGCTGCCGGGCCGTTCGCCCGCCGCCCCGGCCGGAATGTCGTGGACGCGACCTAAGCTAGGAGCATGGCTTACGAGATTCCGGTGACACAGGCTCGGGCGGAGCTGGCGGACCTGATCAACCGCGTCGTCTACGGCGGCGAGCGGGTGGTCGTCACACGCCACGGCAAGCCGCTGGTGGGCCTGGTGTCCGCCGCCGACCTGGAGCGCCTGGACGCCTGCCGGGAAGCGGAGGAGGCCGCGGGGGAGGAGCAGGTGATCAGCACCGTCTCCGCGGTGCGGCCGTTCCCGGCCGCGCCCGGCGAGTGGCGCCGCTTCGGCATCGCGGCGGAGCACCGTGGCGCGGCCGGCGAGCCGGGGGCGTCCGGCGGGTTCGCGGAGCACGGCGGTCCGGCGGGGGAGCACTGACCGGTCCCGCGCGGGCGGCCGCCGCCGCCCGGACGCGCCGTGCCCGGGCGGGGCGGTGTCAGGAAGCGAGCTTCCACACCGCGTCGGCGATCGCGGCGGTGTTGTTGCCCAGCGCCGTGTCGTCGATGTTCTTCACCGTGTCGCAGGACGCGTGGTAGCAGGCGTCGAACGCCTTGCCCGCCGTGCCGCCCCACTTCTTCGCCTGCTCGGCGGTCTTGATGTAGTCGGCGCCGGAGAACAGACCGCCCACCGGGACACCGGCGTCCTTGAACGGCGCGTGGTCCGAGCGCCCGTCGCCCTCCGTCTCGACCTCGGTGGCGATGTTCTTCGCCGCGAAGTGGTCCTTGAAGACCTTCTCCAGGCGCGCGTCGTCGTCGTATACGAAGTAGCCCGGGTTGGGCGAGCCGATCATGTCGAAGTTCAGATAGGCGTCGATCTTCCCGCGGTCGTCGGCGGACAACTGGTCCACGTAGTGCCGGGACCCGACCATGCCGTACTCCTCGGCGCCCCACCAGGCGAAGCGCAGGTGCTTGGCGGGTTCGAGGTGTGTGCGGGAGACGGCGAGCGCGACCTCCAGGATGCCCGCGGCGGCGGAGCCGTTGTCGTTGATGCCGGGACCTTCGGTCACCGAGTCGAGGTGGGCGCCGGTCACCACGGTCCGGTCCGTGCCGCCGCCGGGCCAGTCGGCGATGAGGTTGCGGCCCGTTTTGCCGTTGCGGGTGAACTCCTGGACGGTCGTGGTGAACCCGGCCGCGTCCAGCTTCTCCTTGATGTAGTCGACGGACGCCTGGTAGCCGGCCGTGCCGTGGGCGCGGTTGCCGCCGTGGGCGTCGGCGACGGCCTGCAGCCGGTCGAGGTGGGCCTTGACACCGGCGACGGGGATGTCGGGCGCGGCGGGTGCGGCGGAGGCGGTGGCCTGGGCTCCGGCGACCGGTCCGATCAGGGCGGCGGCCAGGGCGGTGCACGCGCCGACGGCCAGGCCGGTACGGCGTATTCGGGTGGCGGGGGAGCGGTGCGAGGTGCGGGACGCGCGGTTCACAGTGGGGGCTCCGATGCTGATGTGGGGGGTGCGCCGTGGGGTGGCGCTGTGGGGGTGGTGACGCCGAAGCGCCTATGCGCTTGACGTGCGCATGAGAATTACGGGCGATCCGTGCCGCGTCAAGAGCGGATACCGGACTCCGGTGTCCGCACAGCAGACACATCGGGCGGAAGCGGGGCGGCGGGCCGCCGGGGATGCGGCGATGCGGCCCAACCGGTGAAGTTCCGCGCTTGCACCGCGGAGTTAACGCCGTCGAAATCGCGTCGAACTAACCTGCGGACACCGGGTGATTGATGGCGCGGAGCTGGTGAGCAGTTTGCTCCGCCTTTAATTAGTGTGTGATACATCTGCTTTGCGGGTGTATTGACACCCGTGACCTGGGCTTATGTGCCCAGAGCTAGGACTGTGAGGTAGAGGTATGCAACTGACCCCGCATGAACAGGAACGCCTGATGATTCATGTGGCGGCGGACGTGGCCGAAAAGCGCCGCGCACGCGGGGTGCGGCTCAACCACCCGGAAGCCGTCGCGCTGCTGACCTCGCACATCCTCGAAGGGGCCCGGGACGGCCGTACGGTCGCCGAGCTGATGTCGACCGGCCGCAAGGTCCTCACCCGTGACGACGTCATGGAGGGCGTGGCCGAGATGATCCACGACGTCCAGGTGGAGGCCACCTTCCCGGACGGCACCAAGCTGGTCACCGTCCACGAACCCATCAACTGACCGCGGGAGAGCCGACCATGATCCCCGGACAGATCCTCCACGCCGACGCGCCGGTCCGCCTGAACCCCGGGCTCCCCGTCACCCGTATGACCGTCCTGAACGTCGCCGACCGCCCCGTCCAGGTCGGCTCCCACTACCACTTCGCCGAGGCCAACCCGGGCCTCGACTTCGACCGTGCGGCCGCGCACGGCAAGCGCCTGAACGTTCCCGCCGGCTCCGCCGTGCGCTTCGAGCCCGGCATCCCCACCGAGGTCGAACTCGTCCCCGTCGCGGGCAAGCGGATCGTCGCGGGCCTGCGCGGCGAGACCGGAGGCTCCCTCGATGGCTGATCTGACCCGCGCCGCCTACAGCGATCTGTACGGCCCGACCGCGGGCGACCGCGTACGGCTGGCCGACACCGACCTCCTCGTCGAGATCACCGAGGACCGCTCGGGCGGCCCGGGGCACGCCGGTGACGAGGCGGTCTTCGGCGGCGGCAAGGTGATCCGCGAATCGATGGGCCAGTCCCGCGCCACCCGCGCCGACGGCGCGCCCGACACCGTCATCACCGGCGCGATCGTCCTGGACCACTGGGGCGTCGTGAAGGCCGACGTCGGCATCCGGGACGGGCGGATCGCCGCGCTCGGCAAGGCCGGCAACCCCGACACCATGGACGGCGTCCACCCCGACCTGGTGATCGGCCCGGAGACCGAGATCATCGCGGGCAACGGCAAGATCCTCACCGCCGGCGCCATCGACACCCATGTGCACTTCATCTGCCCCCAGCAGGTGGACGAGGCCCTGGCGTCCGGTGTGACCACCCTGGTCGGCGGCGGTACGGGCCCGGCCGAGGGCAGCAAGGCCACCACCATCACGCCCGGCGCCTGGCACGTGTCCCGGATGTTCGCCTCGATGGACGGGCTGCCCGTCAATGTGGGCCTGCTGGGCAAGGGCAACACCATGTCCGCCGCCTCGATGCGCGACCAGCTGCGCGCGGGCGTCCTCGGCTTCAAGATCCACGAGGACTGGGGCGCCACCCCCGCCGTACTCGACGCGTGTCTGCGTGTCTGCGAGGAGAGCGGTGCGCAACTGGCCATCCATACGGACACGCTGAACGAAGCGGGCTTCCTCCAGGACACGCTGGCCGCCATCGCGGGCCGCGGCATCCACGCGTACCACGTCGAGGGCGCGGGCGGCGGTCACGCACCCGACATGATCGCCATGGTCTCCGAGCCGAACGTGCTGCCCGCCTCCACTAACCCGACGCGCCCGCACACCGTCAACACCGTCGAGGAACACCTCGACATGCTGATGGTCTGCCATCACCTCAACCCGGCCGTGCCGGAGGACCTGGCCTTCGCCGAATCCCGTATCCGGCCTTCCACCATCGCGGCCGAGGACATCCTGCACGACCTCGGCGCCATCTCGATCATGTCCTCGGACGCGCAGGCCATGGGGCGCATCGGCGAGGTCGTGCTGCGTACGTGGCAGACCGCGCACGTGATGAAGAAGCGGCGCGGCGCGCTGCCCGGCGACCTCCTCGCGGACAACGCCCGCGCCCGCCGCTACGTCGCCAAATACACCATCAACCCCGCCATCGCGCAGGGCATCGACCACGAGGTCGGCTCGGTGGAGGACGGCAAGCTGGCCGACCTGGTGCTGTGGGAGCCGGCGTTCTTCGGCGTCAAACCGCACCTCGTCATCAAGGGCGGGCAGATCGCATACGCGCAGATGGGCGACGCGAATGCCTCCATTCCCACGCCGCAGCCGGTGCTGCCCCGCCCGATGTTCGGCGCCATCGGGCAGGCGCCCGGCGGCAACTCGGTCAACTTCGTCTCCGAACAGGCCGTCGCCGACGGACTGCCGGAACGCCTCGGGCTGGCCAAGAACTTCCGGGCCATCCGCAGCACCCGTGGCGTGACCAAGGCGGACATGCGCAACAACGACGCGCTGCCGCGGGTCCACGTCGATCCCGACACCTTCACGGTGACCATCGACGGCGACGTGGTCGAGCCCGCCCCGGCCGACGAACTGCCCATGGCGCAGCGGTACTTCCTTTTCTGAGCGGCCGGGGATGTGCGAGAGGCCGATGAGGGAGGTGTGGTGGTGAGCCGGGCGGCGTTGCTGGTGCTGGCGGACGGCCGGTTTCCGGCGGGCGGGCATGCCCACTCCGGGGGTGCGGAGGCGGCGGTCACCGCGGGGCGGATCACGGACGCGGCGAGCCTGGAGGCGTTCTGCCGGGGGCGGCTGCACACCGCGGGCCTGGTCGCGGCCGCGCTGGCCGCAGCGGCGGCCGCCGGGTGCGATCCGCTGGCGCTGGACGAGGCCGCCGATGCCCGCACCCCGGTGCCGGCGCTGCGCGCCACGGCGCGCCGGCTGGGGCGGCAGATGCTGCGCGCGGCCCGCGCGACCTGGCCCTCGGCCGCGCTGGATGCGCTGGCCGCGGCCCGGCCGCGCGGCGCCCACCAGCCCGTGGTCCTGGGGCTGGCGGCCCGCGCGGCGGGCCTGGCGCCGCTGGATGCCGCCTACGCCGCCGCGTATGAGAACCTCAGCGGCCCGGCCACCGCCGCCGTGCGCCTGCTGAGCCTGGACCCCTTCGCGGCGAGTGCCGTGCTGGCCCGCCTGGCCGCCCCGCTGGACCAGGTCGCCGCGCAGGCCGCCGACGCGGCACGCCGTGTTCCCGTGGAGGGGCTGGGTGCGCTGCCGGCGGCGTCCGCGCCGCTGCTGGACATCACCGCCGAACAGCACGCGGCCTGGCCGGTCCGGCTGTTCGCCTCGTGAACAGCGGCCCC